>JBBQLR010000013.1:0-21699 GCA_038328135.1 Patescibacteria group bacterium
GCTAATCCCGCAAGCGGTAGAGCAGTCCCGAGAAGTCGGGATTGGTTCTGGGTCGGGAAGTCCACAGTGGGCT
The DNA here is from genome assembly GCA_038328135.1 of Patescibacteria group bacterium. Taxonomy (GTDB): domain Bacteria; phylum Patescibacteriota; class Microgenomatia; order UBA1406; family GWC2-37-13; genus JAKBEU01. The sequence continues at coordinate 74 of JBBQLR010000013.1, forward strand.
CACCAGTTATCTTTTCTTCAAAATACTATAGTTTCTTACCTACGCTAATCCCGCAAACGGTAGAGCAGTCCCGAGAAGTCGGGATTGGTTCTGGGTCGGGAAGTCCACAGTGGGCTCACATTATTTTTTTGTATAATGCTTCTTTGCACTTCTCCCTCAACAACAATAGAGCTAAATGTTCTATACTTAATATATGGGTCTTCATCGAGTAAAAATGGGAGTAAGCATTCTTATGGCTTTAGCCATAAGTACGCTATTGATGCGATATGCGGTTTTGACAGGAACGCCAAAATTTGATTTTCTCAAAGCAAAAGCGGAAATGGGATTATCAATCCTGTCTATTAAAAATTCCATAACTACACCCATCGAAGGGCTGTTTGTGGCTCAAAATATTGCACCGACATCTATTCCTATTCCAACGGATACACCTTCAAACTCCCCGTCCGTAGGTTTTGAAAAAGCTCCCACAAAAAATCCAGCACAACTGTCAATAGCTCCAACTTCATCGCCTCAAGTAGTGCCCACTTCCTCATATATCGAACCGACGGTACGTGTTGTTTTGCCAACGACAATACCCAAACCATCAAATGTTCCGGCATCAACACCAATTCCGGTGCCCACTCGTATACCGATTGGGCTTGTCAGACCGCAAAAAAATCTTGATGAAGTGCTGGCATATGTTGGAAAAGAATCTTGTGTTCCAAAAAATCTCTTCCTTGCGATTTCACAAATAGAAAATGGCTTGAAGTTTAAGAATCTTGATGAAAAAAAATTTACTTTGTACAATACCTTTAATTGGTGGAATAAGGACGGAACTACCGAGCAGGACTTATATTTCGCCCAGGCTTATAACAGCTGGGATGGAAATATACCGCTTGATAGTAAATTCCCCGGTCAACATGTCGCGCAAGGGATTGATCCGTATGATATGAAGATAATGGGGCCCGTGCCTATTTCCGAGCAGGAATTTAATGCATATAAAGACAGAGTAATTGCCATTCTTGGGCAAACAACGATAGATAGAAGAATTATATTGGATTCACATCTAATCCTTGGTCTCCATCTCAAAAATATCAGTACATATCGTGGTTCTGATTGCAATAATTGGGAGCTAAAATATGTCGCAAAAGCCGCTTGTAAATATCTGGGGAAATGCACCTATAACGTTTTTGGTAATGCAGGAAATTATTGTATACGGGCGTGTAATAATTATAATCAGTATGCTGGGACGAACTACAATTGCGATTCTATCCCTTCGATGATATCAGATGACGGAAAATGTACGCTATACTAAGCACATGTTACATTCAATTTCCGACATAGAGGGTTATATCCTGCAATATATTCCTATATCCAGTGCAACGCGTTTTCCCGGCCAAGAGGGGATTTTGCGGACGAAAGAATTTCTTGCGTTTCTAGGCTCTCCACAAAATACCCTTAAAGTAATTCATGTTGCGGGTACTTCGGGCAAAGGTTCAACCTCTTTCATGATAAGTAATTTCCTAGAAGCACAAGGGTACAAAGTCGGCCTTCATTTGTCTCCTCACTTACTAGACGTAAGAGAACGGACGGAAATTAATAACGAATTAATTGAGGAACAGAAATATGTGAGCTATTTTGAAGAAATAGTCCCCGTAATCGAAAAAATGAAAAATTCAAAGCTTGGAAAGATTACGTATTTTGAAATTTTAGTTGGATTTGCCTATTACGTATTTGCACGGGAGAAGGTGGACTATGCAGTGATGGAGACCGGCCTCGGGGGTGAGTTTGATGGTACGAATGTGGTGGATAGATCCGATAAACTATCCATAATCACGAAAATTGGATTTGATCACATGAAAATATTGGGGCATACATTGTCTCAGATAGCTCACCAGAAAGCGATGATATGCGCGGAGAAGGGAACCCTTATTTCCATTTATCAGAAACCCGCAGTTGAAAAAGAAATTGCAGCGATAGTGGAAAAGAAAAATGCTCACCTGTTCATAATCAAAAAAAAGACATTACATAAAATACAAATTGAAAATAATAAGACAATATTTACCTTTTTGTGGAATAATCAAATTTATAAAAATTTTACGATTAGTCTATTGGGTGTTCATCAGGCGGAAAATGCTTCTTTAGCCATTGCTGCACTTCTCTATTTAGGAAATAGGGATGGTTTCTTAATAAAATGGGACCTCATCCAAAAACGGGCAGAACACCTCCGGTTTAAAGGAAGAATGGATGTGATACTGCGCGAAAATAACACTCTTATCCTTGACGGAGCTCATAACGTGCAAAAAATGAACGCATTTTTGAAAACAGTAGCTTCTATCAGCCCACACAAAAAATACACGTTCGTAGTTGCTTTCAAAAATGATAAGGAGCACATGAAAATATTAAAATATATTATTTCGCTCGCAAATAAAATAATAGTAACGACCATTTTTAGCGAAAAACAAGATTTATTCCATTTTTCCGCGGATCCAACTTACATTCGTGATGCATTGATTCATCAGGGATTCACGGACGTAATAATAATAAAAAAAATACAGGAAGTAATGCACGCGATACATTCAAGTAATGACGATGTGATTGTCACGGGCTCCCTCTATTTATTGGGGGATATTTATAAGCTTCTTTAAACAAACACATAATAATATATTTTTTGTGAGAAAAGGGATATAATAAGCTATGAGCACTCTTTCAGTATCCCATCTGACAAAACATTATCGTATCTATAAAAAGGAAGCAGGGTTGATGGGATCGATTAATTCATTTTTTAAACGGACGTACGAAACATCTAAAGCAGTTGATGATATTTCCTTCACTATAGAACAAGGAGAGCTTATTGGCTTTATCGGCCCCAATGGGGCAGGGAAGACCACCACTCTCAAATGTCTTTCCGGACTTATCTATCCCACGAGTGGAGAAATAAAGGTTCTTGGGTATACACCGTTTGACAGAAATTATGATTTTTTACGCTCAATTTCCCTTGTAATGGGGCAGAAAAGCCAACTGTGGTGGGATTTGCCGCCAATGGAATCATACCTTCTTTACAAAGAAATGTACGATATTTCGGATAGCCATTTTAAAAGTTCGCTAGAAGAATTGGTGGAATTACTGGAATTAAAAGAAGTACTCCATGTTCAGGTGAGAAAATTATCTCTTGGTCAACGCATGAAATGTGAACTCGTCGCACAGCTTCTTCATTCTCCCAAGATATTATTCCTTGATGAACCAACCATCGGCCTGGATATCGTAATGCAGCAAAAGATACGTTCGTTTGTAAGAGAATATAATCGGAAGTTTAACGCCACGATTCTCCTTACAAGTCATTATATGGACGACGTTAAAGAATTGTGTAAACGAGTCATCATTATCAATCACGGGAAATTATTATACGATGGAGCGTTAAGCGATATAGTTTCAAAACATACCCAGCTAAAACGAATTTCAATTGTGTTTGAGAAGGAAATAGCCAAGAGTGATTTGGACAAGGTGGGCGTTGTTATTTCTCACGATGGTATCAATTCGGTTGTTGAGGTTTCCAAAGACAAAGCTCCCGAAATGACATCATATCTTCTGAGCCACTTTCCAGTTGAAGACCTTACCGTAGAGGAGCCGCAGATTGAAGAGATAATTAGCACGATATTTTCTTCCGAAAAGGTATGAAATGGCTCCGGATGCTTGGGCTTTATTTTGAACGTGTTTTTGAGTATCGTCTTCGATCATTCATCTGGCTTTTGCTTCCACTTACAAACAACATGACGCTCATCCTGTTCTGGAATGGAGCCGGTATGAACACATCTGCGGTTTCTTCCTATTATATCCTTATGACAATTGGAGGATTGCTTACTACGTCACATGTGGAGTTTGAAGTTTCAGAAATTGATATAAAGCAAGGGCAACTCGTAAATTATCTCACCAAACCTATATCTTATTATTGGGTGAATTTTTTTTCGGAAATCCCATATAGAGTGCTCCAAGCAGTATATGCATCAATACTAATCGGGGCACTCCTTATTTTCTTTCCTAATGCACTGAAGCTTTCTCTTAATCCACTTCACATTCCCTTAGTTATTTTTATTTTTGTATTAGGGTATCTACTGTCGTTTACTTTTAAGCTGAGCTTGGCATATCTCTCATTTTGGTTTAAGGATATCCATGGGCTTATGGAATTAGTCACGATTATTATCATTATCTTTTCGGGAGGAGTGATGCCACTACCTTGGTATCCAAAAATCCTGCAAACAATAAGTAATTTCCTTCCGTTTGCCTATAGCGGGTATTATGCTATTACGGCGCTCCAGGGAATAGTTCCTCTTTTTGGGCTTTTTTCAATAGTCCTCATTCAGTGTGTATGGCTTGGTGTTTTGCTTTTTATAAATAAGATATTATGGAAAAATGGAATTAAAGAATTTACGGCAGTTGGCCAATAATATGAGACGCTATATTCGTATTTATAAGGCAATAATCAAAATCAATATTGCATTGATTTTGACCTATCGTGCAAATTTCCTTAACCATATATTTTCCACCTTCGTATGGGGAGTATTTAATTTTATATGGATAACACTCCTGACTAGCAAAGCTAAGTATGTGTTTGGATGGCGAGGAGATGAGCTCGTGGTGATTACCTTAGGATATATCATCATAACGGGCGTATATTATTCATTATTCGCCCATAATTTCGAAGATTTTTCTCGGATAATTGACCGGGGAGAATTTGATACTGTTCTACTTAAGCCCATCGATCCTCAGTTCCAAATAAGTATGCTTCGAATTAGTTATGCTTCTTTTATCCGAACAATTTTAGGGACAGGAGTTCTTATTTGGTGGATTTCTTCGCATCATTACGCAATTGGGTTTTTTCAGGTTGTGAGCTTCATTATCCTCATTGGTGTTGGAGTAATTATGATGTATGCTGTGTGGTTTATTTTTATAACAACGCTTATTTGGTACCCCAATTTAAGCAATATGGTCGATTTGCTCTATACTATAAACGGATTTGCCCGGTATCCGGTTGAAATGCTCAAAAGCACGGGCACAACACCACTCTTATTATTTATTCCGCTTTCCCTCATAGTTGCCACACCAGTCAAGGTGTTGCTGCAAAAAAATGCATGGGGAGATATATTTCTTCTCTTTTTTATTGGTGCAATTTTATTCACCTTCTCCCGAGTATTTTGGAAGTTTGCTCTAAAAAGCTATACGAGCGCAAGCTGAAGTGAGCGATTAGTGATTGGTAATAGGAGAATTAAAACTAATCGCTAACCACTAATCGCTAGTCGCTGTATAATGTGAGTCTATGAAAACAATAACACACATACTAAAAAATGGTCTGCGCGTCTTGTTAATAGATACAGAATCATTTCCAACTGTCACTGCACTCGTCATGGTTGGGGCGGGAAGTAGATATGAAAGAAAGGACAATAATGGCATTGCTCACTTTTTCGAGCACATGGCTTTTAAGGGGTCAAAAAAATACAAGACTTCATTTGAAATATCCTCCGCAATCGAGGGCATTGGTGGATTATTTAACGCATTTACTTCCAAAGATCACACGGGGTATTGGATAAAAGCGACAACAGAGCACACAAACACGCTTCTTGATGTGTTGTCAGATATGATTCTTCACCCAATACTCGATGAGACCGAAATCGAACGCGAAAAAGGAGTGATTGTTGAGGAAATAAACATGTATGAAGATATGCCGGCCCGAAAGGTGGGGGATATTTTTGAGGAAGAGATGTACAAAGGAACTCCCCTTGGATTTGACATCGCCGGAACAAAAGAAACAGTAACAGCCTTCAATAGAAAAACATTTACCGATTATATTGCCGAGTTGTATCACCCCAATAATGCAGTAATAGTGCTTGCAGGGGGGCTACAAGGAAAAGATTATCTCCCTGAAATTGAAAAAAAATTTGGGCAATGGATTAACAAAAAAACTTTGGCTTTTGATAAATATACGTCAGTACAACAAAAGCCATCCCTTCATATTCACTTTAAACAAACGGAACAAGTACATATAACACTTGGATTTAGAGCATTTTCATTTACGGACGAGCGAAAATATGCACTTCAGGTATTGGCGGCAGTACTAGGAGGTGGGATGTCTTCACGTCTGTTTATGGAAGTGCGTGAAAAAAGGGGTTTATGCTATTATATATCAACTGGACGTGAATTATATGCTGATACAGGGAGCATTGTCACACAGGCGGGAATACGAAATAATAAACAAAAAATTCAGGAAGCAATCAATGTTATTTTGGAAGAGCATATGAAAATTGCCGAGGGAGATGTTACTGAAATAGAAATCGAAAAAGCAAAAGAACTTCTCAAAGGTCGTTATTTACTCAGCCTTGAAGACTCGATGAATATCGCAACTATGTATGGATCAAAATACATTCTCGAAGATGAGGTCGCAAATTCAGAAAAGACACTAGAAAAACTCATGAAAATAACAAAAAAAGATATTCTAGCTGTTGCAAAACAGATTTTTATTGCTTCTGGGCTTACCTGTGCCTTAATTGGTCCACTTGGAGAGCGTGATATCGCGCTACCGACAACACTATAATATACACTTGCACAGAGCCCCATTTTCTGTTACTTTTTTTATATGGCGCTTTTTATTTGGTATGAGTTAAAGAAATTTGTAAAAACAACGTCATACTATACCAAACTCCATCAAATCTCAAAATATAGTTTGAAAATAGGCAAAGTAATTCTACTTATCATCTATCTTCTCTCTACATTTTCATGGTATTTTTTATATCTTCCTCAGTCAATTAAGCCCGTTGCGGCGGCATCTCACACAATTACTTCTCGGGTAGATTTTGAACTAGGGACACAGAATGGGACAGATACCGCAAGCTCAGAAGGAAAGCTCAGTTTAAAGCCAGATGGCGTATGGGGGCCTCGTGCATTTAAGACTCCCAATCTTACACTTGGGGACCAGGCAGCAATTGCATCGGATGGTACGTATGTTTATGTTATGCACAACGCAGATAATCATTTTGTCCGCTATATTTCAACTGAAAATAGATGGCAGACCCTTACGCCCGCTCCTCACTTTAGCTATCCCGGAGCACAACTCGTCGTTTTGGGCAATTATATTTATGCAGAATTTGGCGGTTATCAAAATGAGTTTGCCCGCTATTCGATAGCGACAAATACATGGGAAACGCGTGCTAATATGCCTGATTTAGTGTATGGAGGTACTTCATGTGCCACAGACGGAACAAACATTTTTTGTTTACGAGGAACAGCAACAACCGACTTCTGGAAATATACCGTAGCCACAAATACCTGGTCTGGTGTATCAAATCCTGCGCTTACGATGGGTACCGGAACTACGTTGAACTATTATTCTGGGAATTTGTATGCTCTTCGTGGACAAGGTACTCAAACTTTTTATCGGTACGACATCGCAGGAAATACATGGTATACCACTTCCACAGCAGGTCCTGTTCTTACACTTCCTCCAGCTACGATTAATGGGGATCATACTGCATCGATAAAGGCAGATGAAATATTTGTCACCCGAGATCAAGGAACACAGACTTTTTATAAATATAAAATTTCTACAAATATATGGTCGACGCTTACCAACACCCCACAGGGAACAGCGTATGTGGGATCAGTCTATAATGCTGCAGATGATTATGTGTATGTTTTTCGAGGGAACGGTCAATATGATTTTTGGAAATACAACCCCACAACAAATGCATTTTTAGGCCCTACAGATCTCCCAGCTCTCCCTGGATCAGGAGCCGATATGATTTATTACGATGGATTTCTTTATTATTTGCGGGGAGCAAATACTGCCAATATATATAAATATGAACTAGCGACAGGCATATGGACAACGTTAACAAGTGCAACCGTAATTTTTAATGACGATACAAAAGGAGTACTTGTAGGGACAGATATTTATTTTTTCAGAGGAAGCGGTGGAAGGGACTTTTATAAGTATAGCATCACGGGTGGAACATGGACCACGCTTACTGCTCTTACTCCCAATACTGTCGGTTATGGCGCCACACTAGCCTATCCTGGGAGCGGAGATTATATTTATGCAACTCGAGGATATGCAACACCTACCTTTTGGAGGTATCAAATTTCAAATGACACATGGAGTGATCCTCTTGCAACTGATTTGCCTGATAATGCCGAAGCTGCGTATGGATCTCGGCTCACGTCTGACGGAACCAATTTATTTTACTCTAGTGGTTATGGCATGTCATCATTGTTGAAATACACAGTAGGGACAAACACCTGGAGTGTCCTCAATGGTCTCCCATTTGCTCCCAATTGGGGCACAGATATGAAGTATTACAATGGGAAGATATTTTTTCAAGCGGGGTTTTATAAAAATGATTTTTGGGAATATACAATAGCTTCAAATACATGGAGGCGCTTGCCTTATTTACAAGGATCCTATTATTACGACTACGGTCCTTACAATGGAGGATCACTCAGCATCGATAGTAGAAATGGAAACACCTATTCAATTAGTGGGCAAAATCTGATATGGATGCTCCAATATACACCATCAATCTATAATTATGTCGCCTCGGGAATATGGACTAGTAATGTAATCGACACTACCTACGCTCAGAGTTGGACTTCGCTTACCAGCTCAGCAACAACACCAGGAGATTCTTCAATTAGCTATGAAACACGTACCAGTAGCGATCAAATCACATGGAGCGCTTGGGCTGCGGTGAGCGGGAGTACTATAGCTTCCTCAGTTGCGCGTTATATTCAGATTCGTGCGACGCTCTTGCCTACCTCAGACAGAACTCAAACCCCTACAATTAATTCAGTACAGATTAATTACATAGGAGATGAACTTGCCCCCACGGGTCCTGCAGCATTTACTGGTGTTTCTCAAGCTGCAGGAGGAGTTGCAATTACCTCAGGTCAAAGTTATCGATATACCACCCCTTATTTTAGCTGGTCAGCAGGAAGTGACTCTCAAACCTCAGTAACAGGATACTATGTATATTTTGGAGTCGATAGTGCCGCTGTTCCTCAAATTGCTGGAACATATACTACAGACACCAATTATCTTGTTACGGTGCCAATGATAAAAGGGCAGACGTATTATTTACGTCTACAAACAAAAGATGTGAGCGGAAACATTTCAGCAGCAACAACTGGGTTTGTATATACCTATGTGGGTGTATCTCCGCCACAAACAATAACAAAAACATCAACCGCAGATTTTTCAAATGGCATAGCCACCAATACATCAACAGCAAGTGACAAAATTACTCTTTCCTCAAAGCCTGGTTTTTGGCAACAAGAACGACTTTCCATGCCACCTTTGGGTATTTACTATGGTTCTGACCTGGCCTATGTTGCTTCAACTAATAAAATGTATATGAGTCGAGGATATGGGTCACAAACATTTTATGAATATAATCTCACAACTGATACATGGGCTACAAAGGGAAACCTTCCTGCAACCGCATACTATGGAGACGACGTAATAGAAGGACCGGCGGGATACTTGTACGGAACGAGAGGGCAAAACACCAGTAGTTTTTGGAGTTATAACATCGCGACCGACACCTGGAGCGATGCTTCGGCAGCAGATGCTACGCAACCTATTAATTATGGAGGGTCTCTAGTTTATGATGGTTCGCAATATATCTATGCATTAAAGGGGAATAGTGATGATACCTTTATGCGTTATAACACCCAAGCTGATAGCTGGGAAACGCTCGCAAATACAGACTTTGGGGCTCCAAATAAACAAGTAAACAATCTTGTGTATGACGGTGGAGATCTTGCAATTGATAAAGCAAATGGCACTATCTACGCAATTCAAGGAAATACTCGGTCGAGCTTTGCCTCATACAATACTACAAGTAATTCTTGGGCTCAACTTCCTAATTTACCTTCTCTTGCTGCGGCTGGTTCAAAAATAGAATACGATGCAACCTCTAACGCTATTTATTATCTCGCCGGTTGGAATACTACCCTCTTTTTTAAATATGATATTTCTACGCAATCGTGGAGCACATTACCAGAAGCTCCTCTTGCGATAACGGGAGGTTCGACCCTTCGCAATGTAAATGGAACCTTATACGTTATGCGCGGAGGCGGGGGCAATCAATTCTATAAATATAATATTGCAAAACAATCATGGATGATTCCCAATGTGGGTATGTTTGGAGGATGGTTTAGAGGGAATGATATTCGCACATTTGGTTATGGGGCCGATATCATAAAAGGGGATGGAAATAATTATTATATGACACGGGGTAACTTCGACAATTTATTTGAACGATATAATCCAACTACTGGTGAAACTGCAAAACTCGCTGATGCACCTGCAGGATTCTATAATGGAGGAAAGCTCGTTTATGAGTCAACACACAACAAAATATATGCAACCACCAGTTCGTATTACCGCAAGCTATTTGTCTATGATATAGCAACAGATAGCTGGAGTGAAGAGGCAAGCGATCCCCCACCTTTTGATTCTGATTATGGAGTGAGTATGGCGTATGATGGTGCGCGCTATATTTATTGGACACAGGGTCAAGGAACAGCACGTTTTTACCGATTTGATACACAGGGTACTGCGGGTACTAAATGGGGCATATTAGGAAATATACCTGCTGCGTTATCATATGGGGCAGATATTGTTATAAAGAATGATTATATATATGCACAGGGCGGTGGTAATGGTTTGAAGTTCTATCGTTATGGCCCGCTCTCTGGAACCCCTGTTTGGAGCGATCCAGCAGTAGCAGATTTACCAGCAGGAGCGCTTATTTATAATGATGGCTTTTTGGTTGATGGAGGAGGAAATTTGCTTTATGCGTGCCGTGGAGGAAATGTAGTGGGATGTTATTCCTATTCAATTTCAGGCAACACATGGTCTGCAATTGCAGATGCGCCAGCTCAGATTTATACCGGAGGTGCTGGTGCAACAGATGGAGCGGAAAAAATGTTTGTTATTGCAGGAGCTGGCACAAATACGTTTAGTAATGGGCTTTATTCGTATGTCATGCAAACAAGTAGCACTTCTTTTCAAGAATCCGGGAGTTATACTTCCGGGACAATAGATTTAGGAGCCGTGTATCGATTTGCAAATCTAGGAATAACATACACGCTTGCGAATAATACAACTCTTACTGTTTCCACAAGAACTTCAGCAGATAATAGCACGTGGGATGATTGGCAAGCAGCATCAGATAAAAAAACGGTAGGGGTCAATCGAACATATAAAATCAACTCAGCAACAAAGCGTTATATGCAGGTAAAGTTTGATCTCACTTCTGCAGACGGCGTCTATTCATCAACAATAAGTGATTACTCTATAAATTATTATCAAGATGTTGATGAGCCAGTAAATCCATCTTCAATGACCGGCTACACCACAGCAACAAAAAGTGCCACATTAACCTCTGGTAATTGGTATAACTATTTGACCCCAACATTTACATGGCCGGCAGAAGATATGTTGGGGGGAGCAACTGATGGAGCAAACGGGTCTGGTATCGCAGGATACTATGTTTACTTTGGGGCTTCAGAAAGTGCCAGTATATTAACAGAGGGGTCTTACCAAACATCAACATCCTTTACTCCTTCAAGTCTTACTGCAGGTCAAACATATTATCTGCGACTCAAAACGAAGGATAATGCAAATAATGTAAGTAGTACTGAATATTCTTCATTTGTATATAAATTTAACGACCAAAAACCAGAAAATCCAAGCACCATGACGGTAAATCCGCCAGGACCAACAAATGTAAACTCGTATACATTCGCATGGACAGGAGGAACGCCAGACGTGAGTTATTGTTATAAAACAGGAGCAATAGGTGCCGTTGAATTATGCACTTCAAATACAGCTGTTGCTAGTATATCTGCATATCAAGAGGGAAATAATACGTTCTATCTTCGTGCAAAAGATATTGCGGGAAACTATGCCACGTCTTATAAAACGGTAACATATCAACTTCTCGAAACAGCGCCAAGCACAGTGCAAAATCTAAACGTTACACAGGAACATAGTACAACGGGCGAATTTGCTTTTACATGGAATCCTCCGGCATTTTTTGGAGGTACTCAGGGCGGTCTTAAATATTATTATTCCGTCAATGCAATCCCGCTTGCAAGCAATGTAACGCTTGTAGGCTCGCAATCGTATCTTCCATCCAATTTTTATGCCTCACAAGTTGATAAAAATACACTCTATATCGTAACAAAAGACGAAGTGGGTAATATTTCATATAATTCATATGCATCAGTTGACTTTTATGCAGATACTTCTGCTCCTGGAGTGCCAGTTGAAGTGGATATCGCAGATGTCTCCATAAAAGAATCAAGTAAGTGGCGATTAGCGTTATCATGGGATGTTCCCACATCAAGTGGTTCAGCAGGTGTATCGTACTATGACGTCTATCAATCAACGGCACCAGATGCAAGTTGTACAACTGATGTAGATTTATTCTCTAAAATCGCTTCAACTATACAGACTTCCTATGTTGATGTAAATCTCACGCAAGTAAAGAATTACTATTGTGTGAAGGCATGTAATGTCACCAACCAATGTTCTGCAGTGTCAAGCACCATTGGCTTGACACCAGATGGGAAATGGCGAGTCGCTCCAGAGCTTGTCGCCAGCCAATCTGCAACGGTGAAAACAAAATCGGCCATTATTGAGTGGTCAACAAACAGAAAAGCCAATTCATTTGTAAAATATGGCAAAACGTCTGGCACATATGATAATGAAGCTGGTTCTTCAAACCAAGTAACACTCCATACGATTGCATTGAATAGCCTTGATCCGGGATCGACATATTATTATCAAACCGTATGGACAGATGAAGATGGGAATACTGGCTCCTCAGGAGAGCTCTCTTTTTCAACCAATCCAGCCCCTTTTGTTTCCAGTGTAAAGTTTGCCAGAGTGAACATTAATTCGGCTCAGGTACTATTTACCATTAGAGGCGCAATAAAAGCATCTGTCCAATATGGTAAAACAATTAGCTACGGGAGTATTGAAAGTATTTCTACGTCTACTTCCGAAACAACATATAATGTTGAGATTACAAATCTCACAGAGGGATCTGTTTATCACCTTCGGCTAGCCGGGGAAGATGATGAGGGAAATGTATATTATAGTGACGACTACACATTTGAAACCCTTCCTACTCCAAAGATAATAGGGCTTCGTTTGCAACAAGTAGTTGGGATGCCCACCGCAACGTTACGTTTATTGTGGACCACCAATACTCTTGCAAACACAATCGTTACGTATTACCCCACAAAAATTCCACAACAGGCAATCGATAACATTAGTTTGGCACTGAAGAAAACGCATGAGGTTATTTTGAAGAACCTCCTTGATGACACCGATTACACCATTATTTTCAAAGGAAAAGACTCAGCAGGCAATGAGGCAAAATCTGAAACAAGAATGCTAAAAACACAAAATGATGTACGTCCGCCTGAAATGCAAAATCTTAATGTAGAATCCACCATTATTGGTGTTGGGGAAGATGCTAAGGCGCAGATTGTTATCTCTTGGGATACTGATGAACCAGCTACGACACAGGTTGAATTTGGACAAGGAACAGGTACCACGTATAACCAGACAACTCAAAAAGACACGAATAAAACATTAAATCATGTGGTGACTATTACGGGTCTCAGTCCCTCAAAAATATATCATCTACGTGCACTCTCGCTTGATAAGGCAGAAAATCTCGGACAATCGCTTGACACTGTTATTATCACCCCAAAATCCACCAAAGACGCGTTAAACTTAGTAATAGATAATCTTTCTAAAACATTTGGATTTTTAAAAGCTTTTAGTACCACCAAATAATATGGCACTATCCAATATATTACTTCAAATCCAAGATATGCGTAAATCGTTCCCCATTGGCGATGGAACTGTCGAAATTCTCAAAGGAATAAATATTACAGTAAATAAGGGTGAGTTTGGTATTATTTTTGGTCCATCAGGATGTGGAAAGTCTACTCTGCTTCACTGCCTCCTGGGGCTGGAAAATCCCACATCGGGGAAGGTGCTCATGGAGGGAGCAAATATTTATGAAATGACTGAAGATCAACGCTCTATTTATAGGCGACACAAGGTAAGTATTATTTATCAACAACCCCTGTGGATTTCGGCGCTCAACGTGATAGAAAACGTGATGTTCCCCCTTCATCTTCTTGATTATGCTGAAGTAGATATTGAAAAAAAAGCACATGAGGTTCTCACTCACGTTGGTATGGAAAAGTGGGCGCACTATGTTCCCACCACCCTTAGTTCGGGGCAACAACAAAAAATCAGCTTAGCACGCGCTCTTATGCTCGATCCACTCATGATAGTTGCAGATGAACCAACGGGGAATCTTGACACTGTGTCTGGGCAGGAATTATTACAGACGTTTATGGGTCTTATTGATTTAGGGAAAACGGTGGTAATGGTTACTCATGACCTTGAATATCTTAAATATGGGACGAAAATATTTCACATGGTTGATGGGGAAGTAGTTGAAACATACGAACCAAAAAATAAAAATAAAACGGTTATTATCGGAAAAAAAGGTGGTAATGGGGAAGACACAGCAAATGTTCGGGATCCCAAGTTTTTGGAGAAATTGCATCTGTAATATATGAAAAAAGTGGCTTTAAAGATAATTAAAAACCTATTTTCGCCTCATTTTTGGATGAGTGTCGTCCGTGAAATATATCTTTTTTCCACATTTTTTGTTCTGCTTATTTTATTTCTATTAAGCAAGCTGTTTTCTCATCTTTTATTTATGCCATTTGTGGGACGGTTTATCCGAGGAATCAATTTTGCAACAGGCAAAACAATACCTCATTATGAAGAATTACTTAGTTCAAAATTAGACGGAATGCGACCATCGGAAGTAAAACGGAGCTATCTTATCAGCCTCGCGTTCAAAAACCTTCTTTCTAAAAAAACACGCTCGTTTATTACCATGTTTGGAATGGCGGTTGGAATAGGGATTATTGTATTTTTATTATCACTGGGATATGGTATAGAACGGCTCGTCATATCTCGTATTGCATCTCTTGATGAATTACGAATGATAGACGTTTCATCAAGCGAAAATACGTCTCTTAGGTTAAATAAGACCATCTTCGATAAAATTGTTGCTCTCCCTAATATTGATAAAGTAATACCAATGGTTTCAATTGTAGGAAAAATCGCCTACGGGGGAGCACAAACAGACGTGCTCGTGTATGCAGTACCTCGTGCATATCTTGACGCCATAAAAGTGCAACCAAAAGAGGGGGTATTGTTCACCAACAATCAAACATTTGACAGCGTAAAAGCATTAAGTAATGGGGAAGCAGTTGCTGGAGTAAGTACCTCCATTTCAAAAGGGACAATAGGAACTACGCGAGATGATAGAAATTATATGATTACGATTCTGCCAGAGCAATCAGTTGTTGTTTCTGAACTATGTGATATATCGTCAACTTCACTCGGATTTACAACACGCATTGAAGGCGGATTTACGGGAAATCTATACTGGGGGAGCCAATATGCTCCTTTTGACGATTTTGGACGAGGGGGATATGACATTAAAAAAGACTCATATGCTGGGAAATGGGTGAAAGGAATCATGCCTCTCTATAATAAAAAAACAGATGGCAGTTTAGAGCCGCTTCTCGATACTATGGGAAGACAATCTTGGAAAGAAGGATGCATTCAGGAACGATTTACACAAAAAGAAGAAATAGTTAAAGTTCAAAAATCTCAGGTATTGGGTGAATCAACAAGCAGCGCCGCTTTGCAAGAAGTAGTGCCAGATCAACAAACATTCGATGCGGTTGTTGTTGCCAGTGACTCGTCGGGCTTTGAAATGGTGTCACTTCAAGCAAGTAGCTCCGCAGGTGTAGCAAAAAACGGAAATGACCGAATCAACTTTTCGTCTCCTCCAGAGGGCGTAGCAGTAGTTTCAACTGGATTACTTAATTTATTGGGATTATCCGAAAAAAAAGCAGTTGGCACGACATTTAAATCATCATTTATTATCGGAAAAAGTTTACTGCCAAGCATCGAAGGAAAAGTGCAGTCACAAGAACAGACGTATAAAATAATTGGCGTCATAGATGATGCAAATAATACCTATTTTTATATTCCCTATTCAGATATAAAAAAACTAGGCCTCCCTCACGTTTCACAATTTAAAGTAGTCTTAAAAGAAGCAGATAGCTTGGCAAAAACCCGCAAAGAAATTGAAACTTTCGGTTTTCGAACAAATAGCACATATGATACGGTAAAACAAATAGAGTCTTTATTCGTCAATTTACGAATCGTATTGGCTGTATTGGGGCTCGTTGCGCTGGGAGTAGCTTCACTTGGTATGTTTAACACTCTCACAGTTTCACTTCTTGAACGGACGCGTGAAATTGGCGGCATGAAAACGATGGGTATGGTGAGTGAGGAAGTACAAGATCTATTCCTTGCAGAGGCTATGATAATGGGACTTTCAGGCGGAATTGGCGGCCTTACGCTTGGATACTTGGCAGGAAAGGGCCTTTCAATGGCTGTTTCGATTGTGGCAATTTCCCAAGGCCAGGGGTATCTTGATCTTACCTATATTCCAATGAACTTCACTATTTTTATATTGGTTACGTCGTTTATAGTAGGAGTTGTTACTGGTATCTATCCAGCTCAACGAGCGAAACATATTTCGGCATTAAATGCGTTACGATATGAATAACACCATACTATGAGAAAACCATCAAAAAAAATAATAACAAAACCAATAGAAATTGAAGAACCGGTTTTAAAAGAGAAATCAGTTGAGCTTGAAGTTATCAATCACAATCCATCAAAATTTATACAACCGGCTCTTTCATTTATGGGAAGTTCCATAATCATGATTGGATTTGTTTTCGGAATATATTGGTATGGTGGGCAACTTTCCAAAACGATATCGACACTACTTCGTGCGCCGCTTGCCATAAAAAGTTCTTCCTATAGTGCTAATACAATCTATTATGACCCCCTCGATTTACTTGAAGAGGTGAATAAAAAAGATAGTAACATCATCTTTTTGGATATTAGAAGCGATATGGAATATAAAAAAGCTCATGTGAAGAAAGCGGTATCGATTCCTTTCTATTCCATTGAAAATAATAAAATAAAATATACAGATATTCAAGAAACGGCGAAAAAAATAACAATCGATAAATCAAAATTTATTGTCCTGTATGGTCCAAGTACCTCATTTCAAAGACAGCAGCTCATTCTTGCCCAAATAAAGAAAATGGGATATTCATCACAACTTCTTGCTGTTGGATGGAATGAGCTTCGCCATTTCCAAAACTTCTGGCTGCCCGAACCATTATGGGGGAAGCTTGCTCCATCTGTCTTTGTGGACGAAGGGATATAAAAAAGAGTAGAGTGGCTTGCATTGTGTTCCTCGTGTAAAATGAATTCTGTGAAGAAGAAACCTCTCATTCTTATTATCGTCGGGATAGCATTATATTGTTTTTCGCTTTTTAATGGCTTTGTGTGGGACGATGAAGTATTTTTGCAACAAGGACCAATCACCTCTCAAAATGTTCAAGCATTGGGCTCAGGCTCGTATTTTCGCCCCATTATGACGGCGATACAGAATACACTGTACTTTACTTTTGGCCCACAACCATTTTTTTATCATTTTGTACAAGTAGCATTTCACATCGCAACGGCAGTTCTGCTTTTTTATCTATTTAAGCGCTTTTTTAAAGAAACTGTCGCTTTTGTTCTATCCCTTCTTTTTCTTATTCATCCGGCAAATGTGGAAGCAGTGTGTTTTGCTTCAGCCATGCAAGAGGTATTGTTTACGTTCGTTGGTATTTTAGGAATCTATATACTGAGTCGATCAAAGGAGATTCCTTTTTCCTCACTTTTTATTGCAACGATATTATCAACGATGGCGCTCCTTATAAAAGAAACGGGAATCGTATTTTTTGCCCTCATATTTGTGTATCTGATAATCTTCCATCGTAAAAACAGCCAGGCAATTCAGTTGTTTATCGCTCTATCGATTATTATTATTTTTACGTATGGATTGGCCCGGCAGGGAAGTGGAAATACATATTTCCAGCCTGGTGGAATATTTCCCATAATGCGTGTTCCACTTGGTACCCGACTACTCAGCGTCCCATTGATTGTTCTATTTTATATAGGCACATTCATATTTCCTTTCCGCCTGATTATTGCACAACAATGGGTTGTATACTCGCCCACTTTTATGTTATTTTTCCTTCCACTTATTGTCGATATTCTCCTATTTTCCGGAGCAATATACATGCTTTTTAAGAAAAAAAATGCAGTTTTATCGTTTTTTTTCCTCTGGTTTCTCATTGGGCTATTACCTCACCTTCAAATTATCTCCCTTAATATGACCGTAGCGGAGCGCTGGATGTATTTTCCCATGATTGGAGCGCTGGGAATAATAGGGAGTATTTTAGATACTAAGTCATCCCCTCGAAGGAGGGGATCCAGTCTATTAATTTCCTTAGGAGTGGCTGTCATGGTATGCTTTTTCATTCGTAGTTTCATTCGCACCCTTGATTGGCGAAGTGGATACACTCTTTATAAAAGTAATATATCGCCCTCAAGTAGCTTTGATTTACAGAACAACATGGGCGTTGAACTGTATCGAAGGGGGAACTATGCTGAAGCAAAAAAATATTTCAAAAAATCTACCGTTCTTGCTCCGTATTGGTGGGTGAATTGGAATAACTTGGGTGTTTCCTATGAGAAAGAACAGAATTACTCGGTGGCAGAGGAGTGTTATAGAAATTCTATAAAAAACGGGAAATATGGGCTAGCATATGAAAATCTGGCCAAGATCCTTGTACTCCACAGTACGGACAAAAAAAAGACTGAGGAATTTATGAAAAATGCTCTTGAGCTTTTCCCCGATAACAGGAGTCTTCAGAACTTCCAAACATATTACGTTCAGCAGTTGAGGAAGGGGGCTAAATAGTATAGTATTTGTACACAAATATGATAGACTTCAAACACACAAATGACACTGAATAATCTAATAAGCACCTATTCTGATATGGTTTATTTGGTGGGTTTTTTCGTATTCATATTGGGGGCAGCAATGGGTTCTTTCATAAATGTGTTTGTCGATCGTCTCATTCATGGGGAATCGATTATGGGCAGAAGCCACTGTGACCATTGCAAGAAAACCTTATCGTGGTATGAACTGTTTCCTATCATTTCGTATATCGCAATCGGAGGAAAATGCAGAAAATGCCATACGAAACTATCAATTGAGCATCCGGCAGTAGAAGTATTGACGGGATTGCTGTATGTAGGAACATGGATTTTCGCTCCATTAAGCTCATTAATACTATACTGGGGGATAGTATCGTGCGCGTGGATTATTTTTCTTTCGGACCTTCGCTACAAGCTAATCTCTGATTATATGCAACTTTCCTTTTTTCTCTTCATTCTCTTTCAAAAAATACTCGATAAGGCCAGCATCTTCTCTCTTTTAGGAGACGCACTTGCAGGATTTGCGGTATGTCTCCCCATTGGTCTCATCTACGCCGTCACGAACGAACGGGCCATGGGCCTCGGGGATGTTATATTAGCCGCACTAATCGGATTTTCGCTTGGAATTGGGAAGGGGCTTCTTGCTTTGTATGTTTCATTCCTGGTTGGAGCAGCAGTAGGGGCCTTTCTTCTTATGAGACGGAAGAAGGGCATGAAAAGCGAAGTGCCATTTGGGCCATTTCTTCTTATAGGGATGCTTGTGGCAAGCGTGTGGGGCGATACACTAATACAAATTATCAAAAAGATGTATGGATTGTAAAGTGATTGGATTGGTTGGTCCCCTTGCCTGTGGAAAGGGCGTTGTTGCTGACTATCTGATAAAAAAGTACGGATATACGTCGTTTTCGCTCTCGTCAATCGTCCATAAAGAAGTGGAAAAGCGAGGAATCAAGACATTTACGAGAACTACCCTACAAGATATCGGCGATGAATTACGTAAAATAGAAGGAGACGGTGTGTTGGCACAAAGAGCGATACAACAGCTAAAGGGAAAGTGTAATAAAATAATTATCGAGGGAATACGAAATCCAGGGGAAGTAAAATTTCTTCGCTCCATACAAGGATTTTTTTTAATAGCTGTAGACGCACCAAAAAAAGTTCGGTTCGAACGAGTATTAAAGAGAGGGAAGCCATGGGACCCCAAAGATTGGGAATCGTTTCTTACAGTTGATGGGCGCGATCAAGGAGACAAAACAAATAATAGCGGGCAACAGGTGAGGGCATGTATGGAGCTTGCAGACATGCTAGTTGCAAATAACAAAGATACTCAAAAACTCCACGATGAAATCGAAAAATCACTCAAAATGCTGTTTTAATTATCTAAATCCTATTATCGCCCTGTCGAACTATCTTATTATCGGATTCTCTCTCTCGAATAACCGCAAGTATATGTCTAACTACATCATGGCCTATCTTTCCTCCTTCAAGAAGGAGAACTTCTGCATCGGTTAATTCATCTATATTTATTTCTCCCTGAAGTCTTGTGGGAATTATTGCATTCAGTTTCTCCGGTGAGGGCACCTTAGGTAGCGTTGGTGCTTCAACGACATCATTTAGTCGTCCGTCATCAGAACCCCCTGCACTAAATTCACGATTGGCCAGCTTCGTTATCCGAACATTTTTACTTTCTGCTGCATTCTGCAGTGCTTGTAAATTTCTTTGTCTGAATTCAAGGACTTGGGCATTTTCTGGATTTTTAGCTTTAATATCACGCACAACGTTGCCCCAAAGTTCATCTAGTGCCAATAAGTCGTCGATGGTAAAGTCATCGCGTTTTCCTCTGAGTATATCCAATAGGTATTTCCGATATTCAGGTCCCTTTTCCCCATGTTGAGATTCAATTAATGTAAGTTGATGCTCAGCACAACCTGTCGCGATGCTCGCCACATGGTCTGCATCTTTGGCTAATCCAAGTAGAGGCGAAAGAATTCCTGTTTTATCTTTTGTTGTAGCTCTCACCATTTGTGTAAGAATATAATTTTCAGTTGCAAAATACTCTTGATTTTCATTAGCATCGGCCATGGGAATACTGATTTGTTGGGCCTCGGCAAGACGTAATAAACGGGAAACAAATGGAACGGATTTTGTTGGAAGATGAACAAACTCAGGGGGAGGTGTTTGTTGACGTTCTGGTAAAGTCATATGCCCCGATTATATTCTTATTTATGACATTGTCAAGTAGGAGTTGTAAGAGTTTATTTAAATGATTTAGAGTGAAACAGCAGTGCTTTTTACTATAAAGGGGATAGTTTCTGTTTTGTTTACAATAATTACAGAATAAATGCCCGATTTTTCAGCTACAAATAAGAATTCCACCTGTCCTTTTTTATTCGTCTGCTTCGTTTGTTGATTTATTAACATATTATTTTTGAAGATAAGCATTTGAATAGTTTGCTTTTCAACAGGAAGGTTTTCTATTCCGAGTGATTCCTCTGAAACCAATAAAATATACGGGTGTGAGGTATCCATTTTAGCCTGTGAGTTTGTTCGCAGGGCTTCCTTCCACAAGGGGGAAAGAGGCACTGTAGCCGTCATAGAGAGGGCAATCCCATAAGAAGAT
>JBBQLR010000014.1:0-19741 GCA_038328135.1 Patescibacteria group bacterium
TCAAGGTCTGAGGGGTTAATTTTAAGGTCTGATTCTATGATTTGTGGAAGAACCACGATGACACAGGTTGAGGTGTGGATCCTCCCCTTTCGCTCGGTTTCAGGGATTCTTTGTACGCGGTGAACACCCGTTTCAAAGCGGAAAAGGGCGAATGCACTTTCCCCATTGAGCTTTAATATGTTCTCTTCCAGATACGCTATTTTTATGTTGTGCTTTTGTGCGTATTTTGCATACGACATAATAAGCTCCTGCATCCAGAGCTTACTTTCATCCCCTCCTACTCCAGGTAGGCCTTCGATAATCGCGACATTTGGGTTGATTAACATATATTAAATATTCAAATACTACCAATAATACCAATACTACAAATAATACCAATACTACAAATAGTACCAATACTACAAATAGTACCAATACTACAAATAGTACCAATACTACAAATAATAAAGTTGGTTTATTTGACTATTTGACTATTTGACTATTTGATTATTTGTCTATTTGATTATTTGTCTATTTGTCTATTGATACTGTCTTTTGTTCCCCCGTTTTCATGTTTTTAACCTTTACTTGTCTATTTTCTATTTCTTCAGGACCAAGGATATACACAGTTTCGATGCCTTTTTTATTTGCATATTTCAGCTGTTTTTCTAGCTTGGCGTTTTCATCTGGAAAGAGCATGACAGATTTACCCTGTTTTCTTAATTTGTTCACCAAAATAAGGGATTGTTGAGTAAGATTTGAGGCAAAAATAGTCACGAGTTCTAGTTTGTTTGACTCATCTTTGAGCATCCCTCTTTCCTTAATTACTTCAAACAAACGTTCTATTCCAAATGAGCCACCTGTGGCTGGTACGTCACGGCCTAGATATAAGCCTACAAGCTTATCGTAGCGGCCACAACCTGCAACCGAGCCAACTCCGCCATCTCGTACGGTAAACTCCCAGACGGGGCCTGTGTAGTATGAAAGACCTCGAATGATGGATAAATCAAATGTATAGAGCTCATGGCTAATTCCGGCTGTTTTGAGGTAAGAAAAAATTGTTGAAAGTTCAGCTAGTCCTTCCTGTGCAACGGGGATATCTTTCATCATTTCCGTAAGGGTGGCAATGAGCTCAGTACTTGTTCCTTTAAGCGATACAACTTGGATTATCTTCTTAATAACTTCTGGAGTAACGCCTTTTTTCTCCATTTCGGCAATTACACCCTCAAGGCCGATTTTTTCTAGTTTATCGATCGCAATACAGATGGAATAAAATTGCTCCTGTGTGGCACCCGCATATTGGACAAGGCCATCAATGAATTTGCGGTTGTTGATTCGTGCGTAATAATCCGTAAATCCAAGCTTCGCCATAATTTCAAGGCCCATTTGGATAAATTCTGCATCCGCGAGCATGGATGTGGTTCCAATTGTGTCAGCATCACATTGAAAAAATTCACGGAAGCGACCCTTTTGAGTATTATCTGCCCGCCATACAGGCTGGATTTGATAGCGTTTAAAAGGAAGCGGAATCTTATCTCCGTACTGGGCGACAACTCGACATGTAGGCACGGTGAGGTCATATTTCATGGCAACCTTGCGGCCTCCTCTATCTTCAAATTGGTAGATAAGCTTTTCTGCTTCTTCCCCGTATTTTCCCAGAAGAATATCAGCATGTTCAAGCGTGGGTGTTTCGAGCGGCTCATAGCCAAAAGATTCAAACACCTGTCTAAACAGGGCTATTACTCGTTGACGGATTTTCATATCTTCAGGTAGAAAGTCGCGGAATCCTTTGAGCGTGCGTGGTTGAATGGTATTCATAGACCCATTATACAGTGGTTCGGGCCTCCTGACTAGCGGTTTATTCACCTATAGTGTATACTGTGCGCATATGACACAAGGACAGAAGGAAGATGTCATTGCGAAAGAAATAACTCAGTTTTATGCAGGGAGCCTAGGAATGGGCCCGCGCCAGGCTAGAACGTATATTCATCACGACATGGTTCTTGTGCGATTGAAGGGAAACACACACCCCTATGAACATATCTTGCTGAAAAAGAACAAAGGTGTGGAAATGGTGAAGAACATGCGTACTGCGATTCTTGAGTCAGTAGTAGATGATTTGACAATGATAGTTGAAAAATATACAGAAACAAAGGTAATAAGTGTGCATTCCGATTCAAGCACTCGCACAGGAGAAAGATTCGTAATTTTCATACTTGAAAAAAGTCTCGATTAAAAAATGGTTTGGCAGTCAGCGGGGATAGTCCACTATTTAGTGATTAGACCAGTGAAAGCCAGGATACGATTTGTTCTATATGGACAAACAATTCTGGGATACAATTGGTTTAATACTAGTAGCGAGTAATGCGCTCGGTATCCTTGTGCTGTTTGAGATGTTCTTCTTCAAATTCCCCTTCATTACTGTGTTTATATTCCTCTATTATGCAGTGTATAAATTAAATCAGAAGGTTTTCAAATATAAGCCAAAACTCAAACCGAAAAAAGCGTAATTTTTTTTCGTTATATCTTCTTAATCGAGTAGGTTCCTTTTGAATCTTCGACCTTATATCCTTTTTCTTCTATTTGTTTGCGTAATTCGTCTGCTTTTGTATATTCTTTCTGGGCTTTTGCTTTGTTTCTTGCCTCAGCAAGTGCTAGTATGTTGGCCGGGATATCGGCTATAACAGCATCTTTCAGTAATTCCAAACCTAATACGTGGTCAAAATCTTTAACGAGCTTTATTTTTTCATCTGGTAAAAGTTCGGATTTAAGCATCATAAAAAGCACGGCAACAGCTTGTGGCGTTTGGATATCATTTGCAAGTGCATCCTCAAACTGTTTCTTGAAAGAAAGCCCAACTTCTCCAAGTGCAACCTTTTCGTTAGCTAAAGTCTTTTTAAGACCAGATATCTGGGAAAGTAGTTTTGAATATGCTTCCTGAGCGGCCTCAAGCGACTTCCATGTGAAATTCATCGGTTGGCGATAATGGGACTGCAAAAGAAGGAGACGGAAAGCAAGAGGATTGATTCCTCTCTTTTTGATATCCTCAATCGTATAAAAGTTGCCCAAACTTTTGCTCATTTTTTGTCCTTCTACCTGGAGAAAATGGTAGTGCATGAAGTAATGGGCGAACGGCACTCCATTTGCCGCTTCAGATTGTGCGATTTCATTTTCATGATGGACCGGGATATGATCTATACCTCCCGTATGCAAATCAATAGTTTTTCCAAGATATTTCATGCTCATCGCGGAACACTCGATATGCCACCCTGGAAATCCATCTCCCCAAGGGCTCTCCCAATGCATTGTATGATCTTTAAATTTTCCTACCCGCTTAAACCATAGTGCAAAATCGGCTGGATGCCTCTTTTCTGGATCCGTATATACCTCATCCCTTATGGCCTGCATTTTATCTTCACTTTTTTGGCCGGAAAGTTTGCCATACTCCTTGAATGTCGTAACGTCAAAATAAACTGCTTCTTTTGTTTCATACGCATGTCCTTTTTCAATGAGGGTTTTGACCAAATCAATCATTTCTTTAATATGGTCCGTTGCATTACACACGATTGAGGGACGGAGGATATTCATACCGTCCATCGTCATGAAGAAAAAATCTGTATAATACTGGGCCAATTCCCAGACAGTTTTTCCATATTTTCGTGCACCTTTTTCCATCTTGTCTTCTCCGCTATCTGCATCATCACTGAGATGACCGACATCTGTGATATTCATCACATGATTCACTTTGTATCGAAAATATTCGAACGTCCTTCTGAGAATGTCATTGAAAACATATGCACGAATGTGACCGATGTGAGAAAAGTCATAGACAGTGGGGCCACAAGCATAAAAAGATAGTTTATTTTCAACAATAGGAACAAATTCTTCTGTTTTCCGAGTAAGGGTGTTATGAAGTTTCATAGAAGTAGTATACCTTGTATGATTACAAATTTAAAATTGAATTCAAATTTAAAATTTCAATTTAATAATTAATGAATCATACCTCGAATTTTGCAAGGAGGGGGAAGTGATCCGATAGCGGAGCGTCTATGCGGATTGTAGATAGGGCTTTGCAGTTTTTATAAAAAATATAGTCAAGTTTATTTTCCTTCCCTATTATAAATTGAAATATTTTCATAAGTATTTTTTCAAAAAAAGCATAGTGAATTAATTTACCATCCGTGGTAAAGGCAATTGTGTTCGTGGCTTCTGCAAAGCCATGACTTTGCATAAGCTCTTCAAGCTTCTTTCTTCCAAAAGGGTAGTTGAAGTCTCCAACTAAAATCGTGGGGTCTTCATTTACTCGTTTGATATCGCTTAATGTCCGTTCTAATTGTTTGATTCGAATGCCATTTGATCCATGTGCGGAAAGATGGATATTGTAGACACTAATTTTTTGTTTTGTGCTCCCCAGTTCAAACTCGGTTTTAAGAACGGTGCGATCTTTTTTTTGTGTCTTAAAAATGCGGAGAATAAACGCGATTGCTTCTCCTAACCCTCGTGGGAGAGTGATAGATTTGGAATCAATGCACTTTCCAGTAAGGGTTTTCATAAACGTCGCAACGCCGTACACTTTTCCGAATTTAATGAAGCCGTTTGAGTAATCTGCGAGTTCATATCCCAATTTTTCTATTTTTTCGATATTTTGTTCATTGGTGTCGATTTCTTGAAGACACACAAGATCTGGGTTATATTTCTTGAATATTGAATGAAGGCCTTTTTGAGCATCATTCAAGAGGGTGTTATACGTAAGCAACGAGAACTGCATTCTCTCATTATACAGATTAAATTGAGTTCTTCACGAGTGAACATTTAACTAATACAATCTGAATATGATATAATTGAATGTAATGATAAAGCTTGTACTTCTTGATTTCGATGATACTCTTTGTCTTTCGGAAGAGTCTTGTTTTCATTTCGAAAACGAGGTAGCAACCGCAATGGGTTTCCCACCTCAAAGCCGAGAACTTCATAAGGCAACATGGGGACAACATCTACAGGAATCTATCAAAATACGTATCCCTGGGGTTGACGCTGAAAAGTTTATGAATCTCTTCAAAAAGCTAGTTCCTGAGGCTATCTCGCTTGCAAAGTTCGATTTTGTTCCAAAACATAATATAGATGTGTTGGATGAAATACGGAAAGATGGAAAAAAAATAGCTATCGTGAGTTCCCGATCACTGATAGAAATGTATTCATTAATGGATGAATCTCATCCGTTAAATGGAAAAATAGATAAGTTTTATCATAGGGATAATCTGGATCATATGAAGCCTGACCCCCGTGTCTTTAACAAAGCACTCTATGAATTTGATGTTATGCCAATTGAATGTGTGTATGTGGGAGACACTCTTAAAGATGGATTTGCAGCAAAAAATGCTGGCATGGACTTTATAGCAGTGTTGGAAAGTGGGCTCGTTCCGAAATATGCTTTTAAAAACGTAAATATAGAAGTGGACTTTTTTGCTGAAAAATTTACAGACATCTTGCCGTATATTCTTGAGAACTAATGGTCGGGATGGTGGGACTTGAACCCGCGACCTCGCGGTCCCGAACCGCGTGTTCTACCATCTGAACTACATCCCGTATCTCCAGGTATTGTAACAAATTATTGTTTACTACTCCCCGGCTTTGTTTCGGCTGGTTGCGGCTCAGCTGCTTTTTTCCTCCTCATTCCTTTCATTTTGCCTTGTGGGGCCGCACTTCCAGAATTTCTCCTCTTCTCCTGTTCTCTTCTCTGTTTATCGGCCTCTTCTTGCGATAGTACTCGTTCGGTTTCAGCTTTTTTTTGATGTACCCTTTGAACAGATTTCTCATCGTCTCGTTTTACGAGTTGGAAAAGGCGCTGCTTCATAATCTCGATTTTTTGCTTGTCTTGATCGGCATACGTAGAGTTGAGTTTGTCAAAGTCAAGGGGAGTATGTTTATCTCCTTTGCCCCGCATTTCTTTCAGTTTTGACTGTGGGTCTTGCGTGTCGTTTGAAGATTCTTTTATATCGAAACTATTCCGTATCATTTCCCATGGGCTGAACGTTTCCTTTACTTGTTTTACGGAAGATTTCGCCATATCACGGCCTGTTTCGAGCACTTGTTCAAATGTATTAGTGACAATTCTTTTTGAGGCCATAGTTTAACTATACTATATCCCAAGGAGCGCTTTTCCTCGTTTTGTCAGGCGATTCATGTCCCATGGAGGCTCGAACGTCATCTCAATCGTTATGTCTTTTCTTTCGATATTTAGTTCGCTTAATTTGAGAAACATATCTTCCTCAATAACTCCAAAAAGCGGGCACCCCATAGTGGTGAGCGTCATGAGGATATGGATTTTTTTATCTTTTGAAACGGTGACTTCGTAGATGAGGCCTAAGTCGACGAGGGATATATTCATCTCGGGGTCCAACACTAGATCTAGCTGTCGCAAAACCGATTTCTTCGTAACAGCAACTCGTCTTACCATAGGCAAAATTATACACTATACTATAACCATTATTGAATTTACTGATGAACTATGTACACACTCCGATTTGTTCCTTTAGGCGGCGTCGTTGGCGTTACCAAAAACATGTATGTCTATGAACTGTATAAAGACAATATTTTGCAGGATATCGTCATCGTGGACTGTGGAATTGGATTTCCCCATGAAAAAGAATTAGGGGTGGATTTCGTGATTCCAGACATCTCCTACTTGAAAGATAAACTGGATAAAATTCGTGCCATCCTTCTCACTCATGGACATGAAGATCATATTTCTGCACTTCCCTTCCACTATGAAGATTTAGGAAGACCGCCGGTTTATACAAGCAAATTAACAGCAGCTTTTATTGCAAATAAATGTAAGGAGTTCAATTTACCCCTTAATTTGAAAGTAATTTCGTATGGAACTGAGTACAAATTTGGAGAGTTTACCGTAGAATTTATTCCCGTCACCCATTCTATTCCCGACACGACCCACATTCTTATTAGTTCCCCAGTTGGCACCATGTATCATGGGTCAGATTTCAAACTAGATACAACTCCAGTCTATGGCTCACCACCAGATTTCTATCGAATTACCAAGGCCGGACATGACGGTATATTGTGTTTGCTCTCCGACTGTTTAGGGGTAATGAGAGACGGGCTTACACAAAGCGAGGCGATTGTTGGACAAACCTTCGAGGACGAAATGAGAAAAACAAAGGGAAAATTTATTATGACTACTTTCTCTTCAAACATCTCGCGTATTCGTCAATGTGTTGAGGCGGCAATAAAGTTTAACAGGAAAATTATTTTCTTAGGGAGATCAATGAGAGAAAACACACGGCTAGCAAAAGAAATAAATTATCTTCCGATCCCAGCACAATTCATCGGAAAAGAAGAAGAAGTAATGCAGCTTCCACCGAACAAAGTTTGCTTGATTGTTGCAGGAAGTCAGGGACAATATGGCTCAGCACTTTCAAAACTTGCAAACAAACAAAATGAAAATGTCAAGATAAAGACGGGCGATAAAGTGCTTATTTCCTCCGACCCGATTCCAGGAAATGAAAATGAAGTATATGCACTCGTTGAAGAGTTATCTTTACAAGGAGCTCAGGTGGTTTATTCCGACATTGCAGATCAACTGCACGCTTCGGGACATGGAAATAGGGAAGATTTGAAACTACTCATGCGCTTTACGAATCCTGCCTACTTTATACCAATTGGAGGAACAATTCGACATCAACAGGAGTATCGATCCCTTGCGGGAAGTCTGAGTTTTGATGAAAATAAAGTGATTTTATTGAATGAAGGAGAAACGATGATTTTTCAAAAAGGAAAAGCGGATAGAGGTGAAGATGTGGATACGAAAAGCATCTATGTTGATGCATATGGTGTTGGGGATGTTGGAAATATGGTACTGCGAGACAGAAAAACATTATCGTCCGATGGAATGGTTATCTGTTTCCTCGCACTCGACAAGATGTGTCGCCTTGTTACGCGACCAAAATTTGTTTCGAAGGGATTTGTCTTCCAACAAAATGAAGACGAGCTATTTGAAAAAGCGACAAAAGTGGTAGAGGCATCTATGAAGCCAAATTCTGCTCCAGTAGGAGATTTCACCGGGGTTAAGAGAGCTATCATTTCGCAGCTTGAGAACTTTTTCTTTAAACAACGTGGAAGAAAACCATTGATTGTCGTTGAAACATTGGAAATATAACACCTTATGCTTCCCGAAAGTCTAAAACAAATCGCCTTATTTTTTGAACGTCTTCCTGGTATTGGAGGTAAGACCGCAAATAGGCTTGCCCTGTATTTGCTCCGCATGCCAGCATCCGACTTACAGGATTTTGCGAAACGGCTTTCAGAGCTTAAGGAAAAAACAAAGCGATGTACAGTCTGTATGAATCTATCTGAAAAAGAAATGTGCGGTATTTGTGAAGATAAGAAAAGGAATCATGCAATAATAACGGTGATCGAATCCCCACTCGATCTGCTTTCATTTGAAAAAGGGGGGATTTATAACGGGGTGTATCATGTACTTCACGGACGAATCGATCCCTTGAATAATATTGGTCCGGATGATATTTTTATCGAACAACTGCTACAGCGATTGGAAAAAGAAAAAGAGATAGTGCAAGAAGTGGTGCTTGCGACAAACCCGGACATGGAGGGAGAGGCAACTGCGATGTATATTCAAAAGAAAATCTTTACCCAAAACTCTAATTCAACTATCAAGGTAACAAGACTTGCATATGGGTTACCGATGGGGGCAAGCGTGGAATATGCGGATTACGGTACGCTCGGCAAGGCGATGGAAAATAGAAAAAGCTTCAGCTAATTACTTCACTTATCAGTTTTGCAACTGATACTTCTACTAATTTTTCAAATTTCTGGTCATCTTTCAAAGTAATGGTGTCAGTCATGAATATTTTTTCGATTGCTGATGCTTGGAGTTTTGCCGGGGCGTTGGGGCCAAAGTCATGGTGTACGACCGCTGTGAGGACACGGGTGGCGCCACGGTCAAGACAGAGCTGTGCTGCATGCATAAGGGTGCCTCCGGAAGTAATCATATCATCAACGAGAATTGCTGTTTTTCCTTTCACGTCACCATACAAATCTAATGCGATACTTTTATGGATTTGTGCAAGGTCTCTCTTTTTTTCAACAACGGATATGGAATGTTCGGTGTGACCAAAAAGTTCATCGCCAAATTTACGCGCTCTCTCAACTCCCCCATGATCAGGGGAAACAACCGCGACTGTTTCTGTAGAGACTGTTTTTATATAGTTTTTGATTTCCTCAGCGAGTATTGGGAATGCATTTATATTTTTGAAAGGAATGGAGAATACTCCTTCAGTTGCCTCGTCATGAAGATTGATGACGTATACTTTATAGAATCCTATACTTTCAAGAAAACGGATTACGACGTTTGCGGATACACATTCTCCTGGTCTGTGCTGTACGTCTTGTCTGGCATATCCAAAATACGGAATCACTGCATATACTTTTTTTGCTTCTTGTCTACGGAGGGCATCGCAGAAAAAGAAGAGTTCCATAAGATGAGTGTCGGCAGGATTTGCTGTAGGTTGAATCACATAGCAGTCTTCATTTTTTACATCTTCTTCAATGTGAATTCGAATCTCTGAATTCTCAAAACGAATGATTTCGGCTTTTGATAGACTGACTCCCAACTCATCAGCAACTTTTTGAGAAAGAGTTGGGTTTGCGCTTCCGGAAAATAGTTTCATAAACTCATTATACACAGGTTGAAACTCAACTCTGCTGGGAAATCTCGATGAGTTTTTTTGCCGCAAGTTCCTGCGTTTTTTTTACGCTTTCATTGACAGCTTCTGCAATTCTGTTTTCAATGATTCCATCAATTTCTACCTCAAGGATTTGTTGGTCTCCTCGCATAGTAATTTTGACCCCGTTCTTTTCGATAATAACTGTTTCCTGTTGAAGTGCTGCTTGCATTTTTTGAGCTTGTTGTTGTAGTTTTTGTAAATCGCCAAGTCCGCCTAACATAAGAATAAAATAAATTAATAAATTTTTAATTTCTAATTATTATTCAATTTAAAAATTGATTTTAAATTTTGAATTTCAAATTAAAAATTATATTAGACCTTTACAGTCCTCATTGTATCACAGTATTCGATGAGCGCTACTTGAAGCGGAATACTGGGAAATGGACTGAGCTTAAGCAAGCCGTATGCCTCATTTAGCAATTTCATAAGGATAATCGTTTCTTTTAGAGAGTAGGATAATGGTGATGAATTTCCTGGTACTTTATGTAGACTTAACAAATGATTTTGTAAATCAGATAATAGTTCTTCGATAAGTAATGGAATAGTACCTCCATTTATTCCGAACTGCTTTATCCAACCAAGTATCCCCGCTGTATCTTTTTTATTGAGCAGTTCGTACAGAGTAACTTTGGAACGAACGCCAATTTTCAATAGGATATCTTCAACATCTGTTTTTCCGGACATTACTATTTCTTCAAGTATTTTCGCTCCGTCTCGGAATGAAGAGTCACAATGATTTGCTATTATTTCCAACGCTTCGTTTGACAGCTCGAGTTTCTCTCCCACTTTTATCCGACGTAACATATGCACTATTTCTTCCGTTTTTGCCCTTCCAAACTGTACGAGCACACATCTACTTTGTATAGTTTTTGGAACCTTTTCAAGATTTGTCGTCGCTAGGATAAATAGCACTGTTTCAGGCGGCTCTTCGAGCGTTTTAAGAAGTGCATTAAACCCGTCACTCGTGATCATGTGAGCTTCGTCGATGATATACACTCGATACTTCCCGGCCATTGGCATAAGGGACGTTTCACGGATAAGCTCTTTTACTTCATTAATTCCACGATTTGATGCAGCATCCATTTCGGTTACATCCGAAAAAGAAGATTTATCAATAGATTTGCAGTTGGCGCACACATTACACGGTTCGATACTTGCCCCCTTTCCTGCATAGGAGTTAGTTAAGCAATTAACTGCCTTTGCGAATATCCGTGCAGCCGAAGTTTTCCCTGTTCCTTTATGACCGATAAATAAAAATGCGTGCGGAAGCGTTTTACTTGCAAGGATTGTGCGAATTGTTTCAGCTGGAACAAGATTGTCTAAATCTGAAACTGTGTGAGGTCGATATTTAAGGTAGTACATGGAACCATTATACAGTGGTTAGTGGCTAGTGGTTAGTGAAATCAGAGGTCATTTTTGGCAAATTGGCCTGACTTATGAGAACTATCAATGAGATATTTGAAGTAAAAAAGGCAAAGAAGAGCGTAGATTAGCGTGATAATCGAACCATGTATTAAAAGCTGCTGAGAAGTGGGTAATAGTGCTCCATCTTTGATAGTTTGCCGTAATGCTTCGAACATATAGGTGAGTGGCAAGATTCGCGCAACTGACTGGAATGGTTCTGGCAATGTCGCAAGTGGATAAAATACAGCTGCAAGGGGCTGGATTATGGAAACAAACCCCCAGGTAAGCGCCTGTATGCGTGTGCCATAGGCAAAGATAAAGCCAATGAGTACTAACCCAATGGACACACCGGTGACATACAGATTAATTATTATAATAAGCAGGAATGGGAGCGGAAGTTGAATAACGGAATATCCAAATTGGAGATATGCAATGAGGGAGCCGATGAAAAATACCATCAATGCCTTGAATAGCCCAGTAATGGCATGAGCTACAAAATACTCAACAAGCGTCACGGGAGAAGCAAAAAGATTAGTAAGATTATGTGCCCACATATTCCAAAGAGTGGCAACGCTTACGGTATATTGAGTAGTGGAAAATATCTGCCAGAACAACATCGCGACGATAAGTGAAAGAAATGCACCTTTATTTGTTGATCCGATAAGATATTTTGAGATAAAACCGAAAACGATGATGTTCATGATGGGATAAACAAAAATATCGATGAATGTTTCCAAACTTCGACGCATCATGAAAAATTCCTGTAATAGGACAGCCCGAATTCTATGAAGTGCCATGGTTATTTTTTTCTCGGGTAATTTGTAAAAAGAAGTCTTCAAGTGTGGGCTTGTTGATTGTGATGTCATTCATCCACAATCCCGTTTTACTAATATCAAAAATGATTCGAGGGATATCTTCTTCTTTAGTCTGAATTATAATTTGATTTGGAAGTGTATGTTTGAATATGATATTTCGCTCGTGAAGGTATTCAAATGTTGCTTGTGGATCTTTTTGGTACGAAAGGATAAGCTCTGCTTTTGTTACTTTTTTTGCAAGGTTACGCGGTGTATCGTGTTCAACGATTGCACCATTAGAGAGAAAAATAACTTCGTCACAAATTCTCGTCACTTCCTGCATGTTGTGACTTGTATACAAAATGGAGAGATTTTTTTGTTTTTTCCAATTCTCAATGAGAGATAGGGTTTTATCTGCAATGTCAGGGTCAAGCGCAGCGGTGGGTTCGTCCATGAGGATTAACTCTGGATCATTTAATAGAGATTTTACGAGATTAACCCTTGTTTTCTGACCGGAGGATAAATCTTCATATATACTATTTTTAATGTCCTCAACTTCAAAGTAGGAAAGCAATTCACTTATCTTTCTTTTATGATCTTGAGTATTGTAAAGGTGTGCATAAATCTGTAGATTTTCCCATACGGTTGTTCTTCCTAATAATGTGTTGTAGGAAGAAATATAGTTTATCCGTTGGAGGGATGCCTCGCGATGGGTTGCAAAGTTTTTACCAAAATAATGAATAGTTCCTGAAGTGGCGGTTGTTACTCCCAAGAGCATACGGATGGTAGTAGTTTTCCCAGCCCCGTTTTTGCCCAATAACCCAATAATTGACCCTTTAGGAATTTCAAAAGAGATTGTATCGACGGCCCGAAAATTGCCGAAGTCTTTAACGAGGTGATCGACACTAAGTAATGATTGCATAAAGAAATTATACAGGAGTATTATTTGAGGAGGTTGTTTAATCCATGTATGATAAGTTCGTCAATGAGTGGATCTAGACGTTTATTGCGTTCTACAGCTAACAGCACCACTTGTGGATAGCAAAGAAATATTTCTCCCAGAAGTTGTTCACCCATTTCCTCATCACTGCGATAGGGAAACGCGAGTACTGGTAGGGCAATATCTTCGTGTTTATACGTTGAAGCAATCGATTTCATTTTATTTTTTCCCACGAAAATAATATTCATAGAATAAGCTGGATCCACCTTCAATGTAGAAAAAGTTTTTTCCACACAAGCAAGAATCCGTTTTCTATCAACGAGATAGCGAGATGAGGTAATGATTCGCAACATAAAGATTATTATCTGTGATGCATTGCTGATCTTTCTTTCTTTGTAGACAATGCAAATCTGCGTCTACGAGCACGTAATCGAATACGTTCTTTCGCTTCATCTTTTAATCGTAAGGATGGCTTTTTGTAATATTGCTTTTTTCTGAGTTCATCAACAATATTCTCGTCCATGAACATACGAGAAAACTTTCTGAAAATAGCGTCTTTTGTCTCACCCTTTTTTTTGAATATGACAACCATTATATATACACCCCCCTTTAAATATAATTAAGCATACAACTCTAAAGTATCCTCATATTGTATTACACTTCCTTGATTATTTCAATCAGTTTTTGGAGCGTAAGAGGTGTAGGAACAGCGTCTGGTGTTCGGGAAGAGCCGTTCAACAGCATATTCTTCATGATATGAAGAAACCAATACCCTTTTGTATCTACTTTCTTGATTTTATCGTATACCGGTGTAAGGTCTAGTTCGGGGTTTGGAAGTGTTTTTATACGTGCAAATTCCTTTTGGGGATCCTTCATGACGACAAGGCAAAATCCTTTTTTTTGGGCAAGACGCATTGCTTCGTCGTTTGATGTTTTCATTGCAAGGGATTTACCGTATTTTGAGTAGAATACGAAACCTTTCGTGATTTCTGTTTCCGCTTTAATTTTATAAACAAATAGTTGCAATACACCGTCAAGAAGGAGAAATACGGTTTGTACGAGTACTATATCGGACATTCCTTTTTTCTTAAGTCCTGTAATGAGTTGATGAAGACAAAATTCATATTTATCTGAAGTTGGGTCCGTATAATGCACTTCTCCGAAGTTGTCAATATCCGTCACATAATCAATAATCCGAGCAAGCGGGTCTTTATCCTTTGAAGATATATGCTTCATCATTGAGAGATATTCAAATACTCGTTTACTTGCACAGGTACGCTCCTTAATTTGATGATGGTCAAATTTCCCATACCCGGTATCGCAATATAAAACGTTTGGGTCAGAATCTGGAACTATAGTATTCCAGTTTTGTTGTTGAGGAGTAAATGCTATTTCAGCATCTTCCCATTCGGGAAGAAAGCGTTTAAGAAGCCAAGCGCTTGTAATAGCGTCTAAGTCGGGAAAGATATGGGTGACAATTGTTTTCATAAAGGTTTTTGTGTCATCCCCGTGTAGACGGGGATCCGGTCGATAATTTACAATTCAAAAATTAATATTTATAGTCTGGATTCCCGCCTTCGCGGGAATGACAAACACTTTTTATAATAACGTTAGTAATTCTTCTATTGATACCAATTTTGTTTCTTTTTCTGTCCTCTTTTTAAATTCAATTTTGTCCCCCGTTTTTGGAGAAATGACAAGACGATATGGACAACCAATTAGGTCTGCATCGGCAAACTTAGCGCCTGGAGAAATATCGACCCTATCGTCAAATAGTACTTCTATTCCCTTTTCCTCAAGTATTTTTATAAGTTGTTCTGCTTTTTGGAAAGGGGCGACATCTCTACCAATAGCGATAAGACACACTTGGTATGGAGCAATAGTACTCGGGAGTGTCATACCACGGTCGTCGTGAAATTGTTCTACAATGGTTGCCATAGTTCTTCCAATACCGATTCCATAACAACCCATGTAGTATGGTTTGTTAGCTCCATCACTATCCTTGAACATAGCATCTTTCATAAGTTTTGTATAGTGATATCCAAGTTGGAAAATATTTCCCACTTCTATCCCTTTTTTCATTATGAGTTTTTTGCCGTCCTTTAGATACCCCTCTTTTGCGATAGCAATATCCCCTTCTCTATCGGGAGTAAAATCACGTCTATAATTCACATTCAATAAATCTTTATGAAGTTTATTTGCACCACCATAGGCATTTTTTATGGATTTAAGAGACGAATCCGCAATCACGATTAGCTCAATTGATTTATCCGCAATTTCATGAATTTTAACAGGAGAAATAAATCCCGGTTCACTTTTTAGTTTTTCTTTTATTTCTACTGCTGTACCGTGTCGTAACGCAACCGCTCCGACTAAATGTTTTAATTTCACTTCATTTACGTCAAGGTCGCCTCTGAGAATTGCAAGAACAAATCTTCCTTTTTCATCGACAAA
The DNA here is from genome assembly GCA_038328135.1 of Patescibacteria group bacterium. Taxonomy (GTDB): domain Bacteria; phylum Patescibacteriota; class Microgenomatia; order UBA1406; family GWC2-37-13; genus JAKBEU01. Next base: position 15,333 of record JBBQLR010000014.1, read on the forward strand.
TAGAACATCTTTTATTTGGTGATCTAGGGGTAAACCATGGAATTTTACTCCATCTTTCATGGTGGTTCCACGAACCGCATCTATTTCCTGAAGATCTTTCATTTCTTCAGAGCTATTTATATCTGCTCTATCAAATAATGCCACTTCTTCATGGGCATTATATGTTCCATCTTCAGTGGTAAGATAATTTGTTTCTCCAATGGGTGAGTTAACGACATATTCATGACAATAATCCCCTCCAATATATCCTCCATCCGACTCTACGACAATGGTATCAAGCCCAAGTCGCTTGAAAATACGGGTATATGTGTCTCTCATATTCTTATATTCTTTCTTGAATTCTTCTTCATTTATGTCGAATGAATAAGCATCTTTCATGATGAATTCGCGGACCCGCAATAGCCCTCCACGAGCACGCAGTTCGTCCCTAAATTTAGTTGAAAACTGATATATGTTGAATGGCATTTCCTTGTAACTTATCTGGAATTTGCGGACGACATCAACAAACATTTCCTCTGCTGTCCCGCCGAGTGCAAATTCAGCATCCCGTCTATCTTTGACTCTCATAAGTTCAAATCCGGCAGTATTGGTTCTATTTGTTTCTTTCCAAAGCTCAAGTGGGTGAAGGACTGGAGATATCATTTCTTGAGCTCCAGCTTTATCCATTTCTTCTTTCACAACCTTCATTACTTTTTGTTGCATCTTAATGCCAAGCGGAAGGAAGAAAAAGCGGCCTGCAGTGGACTCGCGGATAAACCCCGCTTGATAAAGAAGTTTATAAGAATCCATAGTGGCGTCAGATGGAGCTTCACGAACGGTTTTACCGAAAAGTTTTGAATAACGCATACTTTGTATTATACAGTGACCAGCGAATAGTGGCTAGTGATTAGATTTAGACAATGTTTTCAGAATTAATGCAGTAATTTCATCGACATTTAAATTGGTAGTGTCTACGACTAGAGTATAGTTATGTTTTTCAAAAAAATCTGATCGATTATGAATTTTTTTCACTTTTTCAAACCAACTGGAATCTCGAAGTAATACTTCTTTTTTCGCTTCTTCAAAACTCACGCGCTCTCTCTGTGCGAATCGTTTAAAACGAACGTCATCGTTAGTAACAAGGAGTACTTTAAAAATATCTACTCTCCCCTCAGCCATGATGCCAGCAAGCCATGAATCAAGAAGCAAATTTCCTGGTTTTGAAAGCATATCTTTTACTTTGCCATCTACCTCACGAGTAAGTGTATCAGTCTGCTCTTCGGCCTTATTAAGAGATAATCCATGTTTTTTTGTATACTCCCGAAAATAAGCTCCGGTTGAGAAAGTAGGCCAGCTCAATTTTTTTTGTAGTTCACGAAAGACTGAAGATTTACCTGTACAAATTTTTCCGGAGATAGTTATCTTTGAGAACATACCTATTTTTTTATAGACGTCTTATATTTTAGTTTATCAAGCACTTTTCCAACTGTTTCCATGGGGCCACAACCATATGTATCTATTACAAGATCATAATATTTTGGATCCCAGAAATTATAGTCACCATATAATTTTTTCCATTTGGCGACATTTTCCTCTTCTCTTTGTTTTATCCATTTTTTTGCTTCTTCGATAGATACATTTTCTCGGTTCATCACACGATCGATACGCACTTCATCATGAGAGCAGTACACAAGAACCTTGAGAACTCCCCCAATTTCTTTTGCAACAAATCCGGATAGCCACGCTTCATAAATGAGATGTTCTTGCTCCGTAAGCATTTTTTTTGTCATTTCCTCAATACTTTTTTCGTGTTCATCGGATCGTGAAGCTGCGCCTTGCATATTTTCATGAATATTATGCGTTCGATCATATTCGCGTTGAATAAAGCCAGCATTTATATGTTTCCATCCGAGAAGCAGTTGAAGATTACGGGAAAGCGTGGTTGTGCCAACAGCAACTTTTCCCGAAACGGTTATGTTTTTGTAGGTGTTTTCCATGATTTAGTATACTAGCGTTGATATCAAATTTCAAATACCGATCAAACACAATTTGCAAATCATTTATTAAACAATCTCATAATATCATTTATCGATACGAGAACCGCAAGCCCCATTAGGAACACGAAACCGGCAATATTTGTCATATTTTCCACCTTCTTGTTTACCGGTTTCCCCGATATCCACTCATAGATGACAAATACCATTCTTCCCCCATCAAGCGCCGGGAAAGGAAGAATATTCATAACTCCTAGCGACAACGATAATAATGCGACGAGGTTTAATATATTCTTCACTAATTGAGCTCCAGATGTTTTTACTATTTCATTAACTACCCCATAAATGCCAACAGGGCCAGCCACCGCACCTGAAACCGCGTCTGCACTTTTTTGTTTGACAGCTATTCCGATTAGTTGTCCAATTACACTGAAATTATATTCAAGCACATTGTATGAGTGCATGAATCCAGAGAATATTTTATCAATTGGTTTTTCGTACGAAATTACTACTCCATCTATGAGGCTAACGCCGATGATGGCTCGTTTTAATGCATTATTGTATTGAGGAATAACTGGATGTGTTTTTGTAATACCATTTTGAATATTAATCGTCTCCAAATAAATTGTTTTTCCTGGAGATTGTTTAATCATGGTAATAAGTTGTTGTGCGGAAGTAAGGTGAATAATCTTATTGTCCGAATCAATTGAATAAGAGGAAATAATATCTTCCGGTTTTATCCCTGCCTTTTCCGCAGGAGATCCCTTTGTTAAATTAGTTGCAATTACTCTTCCTTCCTGTACCCCGAATGTGAAATGATGAGCAAAAAGAAGTGGTAACGGATCTGATTTAAAGCCATTTGAAGCAATAATCCCATAAAGGATAGTCACACCTAATACGAGGTTCATAAATACTCCCGCAGCAACGACGAGCGCTTTTTGATATGGTTTTTTATAGGCAAAAGCACGCTGTTTTTCACTTGGATTCCCCTTCAATTCTTGATATTCCTCTCCGAATAGTTTCACAAATCCTCCCAATGGAAAAATATTTATTGTGTATGTTGTTTCGCCTCGTTTTATGGCAAATAAACGTGGTGGAAAGCCAATAGCAAATTCCTCAACCTTTATACCGTTTTTCTTGGCCATGATGAAATGACCGAACTCGTGAATAAGGACAAGAAAGCTGAGGATAAGAATAAATAGGATGAGGGAAAACATACGTTATTTAGTTTTTAAAGTTATAAATATAATTCGTATAATCAGAACACTATATTATACATAGGTATGAGGAAAGAAGTTTGAGGAAAGATAAAAATAGAACTCTTACTTACACCTGTTGAATTTCGATATCTTTTGAAGCTTTTACAGCAGCGATGTCTTCATTCGCTTTTTGAGTAAGGGTATCAATTTCTTTTTCCATTCTATATTTATCGTCCTCAGTCAAGATTTTCTTATCAAATTCATCGCGAATCTTTTTTCTTATATCATCTCGATGGTTGCGAATAATAGATCGTTTTTCTTCAATCATCTGTCCTACCAATTTCACATATTTATCACGTTGTTCTTGAGACATGGGAGGGATACGAATAGTGATGCGTAGTCCTTGTGTTTGAGGTGAAATACCTAGGGGGCTTTTTAAAATTCCCTTCTCAATATCGATAATCGTTGAAGGGTCAAAAGGTGCAATTATGAGAGCACTTGCTCCATCTGTTGTAATTGTTGAAAGTTCTTTCAATCTAAGTTTTGTAGAGCCGCCGTATGCTTCAATAATGATGTCTTCGATCATAGCCGGATTAGCTCGTCCTGTTCGTATAGATTTAAGCTCTTCCTTGAGGGAAGAAATAGTTTGAGAGATGTTTATTTTGAACGTAGAAAGATCCATGGTTATATCGATATGAAATTTTTAACTTCGCATTACACTCCTAATTCCCATCTTAAGAATCTATTTATTTTTATATTTTCTCCAAATTTAAGAACTGCTTCTTTGAGCAAGTCTTTTATTTTTCTGCTTGGGTCTCGAACATATTCCTGTTCAAGAAGCTCCTCGATTGTCTTTGATGGCATTGAAGCGATGTGGAGTGCGATTTCCTGGCCGACCTTGTGGAAATCAACGTTTCCAGATACAAAATCTGTTTCTGAGGCAAGTTCTACCAAAGAAGCAATCTTTTTGTTGTGGTGAATGTAACTGAAGATTCCTCCTGCTGTTGCTGTTCGTTTTGATTTTTCTTCAATTTTTTCTCCTGCAAGTTCTTGTAATTTTTTCACCGCAGCTGTGATGTCGTTATTGGTTGCCTCAAGAGCCTTTTTGCAAAGGGCAAATGAAACACCTGTTCTTTCACGAAGTTCCTTTAGCTTTGCAAGATCAATAGACATAAGAGAGAAATTAAAATAATAAATTCACTTTATTCTGCCACTTCTTTTTTTGCAGCCTTTTTCG
>JBBQLR010000015.1:0-19581 GCA_038328135.1 Patescibacteria group bacterium
TCCCTGAGTGAAATTGAGATGGTTACCCTTGGAACCGTCATTGCCTTTATAGTTGCATATGTGAGCATGAAGTGGTTTATTACCTTCCTACAAAAGAAGAAACTTACACTATTTGGCTTTTACAGAATTGTGGTCGGCATACTCCTCTTAGCTAGTTTGTAACTGTAAAGTTACAATAGTAGCTTAGAGGAAGTTGTACCTACCATATAAATGAATGGTAGGTATATAATAAGCTTGTTTTTTAAGTAGCCCTTGTAGCTTAATTGGATAGAGCAATGGCTTCCGAAGCCATCGGTTGGGGGTTCAAGTCCCTCCGGGGGCACTTTTTGTTAGGGCCTATAGTTAAGTGGTATACCGCGTCATTCGCATTGACGAGTCGCCGGTTCGATTCCGGCTAGGTCCACAAAATTTGATATACTATCATTTGTGCTCATTGGATCTGTAGTTCAACGGTTAGAACGATACTCTTATAAAGTATAGACGATGGTCCGACTCCATCCTGATCCACAATAAAGCGGTAGATTTTGTGGGGTGTTTTGCGGTATAATTGCCGCTAACGGATAGCTGAGGTAGCCAAGGTGGTCACGGCGGAGGTCTGAAAAACCCCAGATGCGTGTTCGATTCACGCCCTCAGCACAGAGTGCGAGCCCGCTCGGCTCAAAGATACGAATACATTGGTATAACGGGCTAATCTTGGTGTTCGATAGACCTGGATAGCCCCAAGCCAAACCTGAGGGGAATATCGAACACAGAAGCACCCTAATCTGACTCAAGCTGGACATTTGATAGGTTTTTCCCAGGTTTGAAAATTTGTCTTTCATAAACTTTATTATTGCTTCAAGGTTATATTTGGCAAGCAACGCGTCATCTTTGGTAATCTGTACGTCAGCGATTTGTTCCTCAATAAGTTTATTTTGTTCTTTGAATATGTCGTCGGTATAAACACCATTTAAGTTTTTTTGGATAAGTGATTGACGAAGCTCATGAAGTTTTTTAAGTTTCACATCTGCCTCTTCTCTTCTTTTTAGTAACTGAGATCCACGTTGATAATACGTTCTTCGCAGTAATGCAATAAAAGCGTCTAGACATTGTTTTGTTGGTGTAATAGTTGAAAGTAGGCTTGTTGTTGCATTATTCAGAGTATCTACGGGAATTGAAGGGGTTCCACATCTATCGCTACAAAAATAATACGCATATTTTGCACGTTTTCCTTTACTCCACGCCCCAGTTAATGCAGTCCCACATTTACATCTCACAAGTCTTCGTAAAGGAAATTCCTTATTATCCCTACTTCGTCGAGCTAATGGGACATGAATATTTGTATTACGTCCATCAATAACTGCCTGTACTTGATAAAAAAGGGTTTCTGTAACCATTGGAATATGCTGTCCATGTACTTCTTCAGGATATCTTTGAGACGTCAATATACCCATATAAAATTTATTTTTAAACATGCGACTAATGGCTTGCGGTGATATGAGATATTCCTTATCTTTAAAAAGTTGTCTTAAACCCCACTCGTTCATGATAGTCGTCATTTCAGATAATGTTTTCGTACCGGTTGCCATAAGTTCCCACGCTTCTTTGATTTTTTCCCATCTTTTCGGATCTTTAATTGCATATCCGTTTTCATTTTTGTATCCAAATGGTGGCGTACCGGAACTGAGCCCTGATAAAAATCTTGCTCTTAACCCATTTCTTGAACGTTCACTTTTCACGTCATTGTCCATTTGGGCAAAACTAGCCAACATCGATTCAATAAACTTTTCTGTAGGACTATTACCAGTGGGTTCGGACGCAGAAATTATCATAATGTCACATTCCGTAAGTTTTTTTCTGATGGATAAATAGTCTTGGAGTTGACGTGAAACACGATCAATCCGGTATACGACAAGTGCATCAATGGCTTTTTTATTCTTTCTACAAAATTCCAACATCTCAATAAGTACCGGTCTACCACTAATGTTTTTTGCAGAGCGCCCCTCTTCCTTGAAAATTTTCATGACCTTCATACCACGTCGTTCCGTTTCTTGTATGCAGATTTTTTCCTGAGTATCCAGTGAAAAATTATCTACCTGTTCTTCTGTTGAAACCCGAAGATAAATGACCGCTTGTTTTACTTCTGTGCTATTACTGGTTTGAGTTATATTCATTTTTCATTTAGGATTTGTCTCAATGTTGATCCACTAAAAATTTCTTTTTCAAATTCATCAAGCCACGTGTTAATTAAAAATTGAAACTCTGTGACGACACATGAAATTTGTTCATCTGATAATGTTTTTGCAGTCTCGCCGAGTATTCTTTTAGTACGAAGCATACTGCTTTCCTCTGTGCTTTGAGGAAAGATGCTATTTAGGGTGGTTTCGAGCGTAACTTGAGGGTCCATAAGGTTTCTTAACTATCGATATATAGATAGTATATATCTAAATATAGATAGTTGTCAAGTGATATTTGGAGGTTACAATAGAAGAGAAAGGGATGCTGAGGTACTGAGCCAGCACCTGGTATCCACTCCATACACCTAACTGGGAAGAGACTTCATCAAGAAATATCGGAGGGACATACTTCATTGTAACATCAATACCTTGTGTTGCTTTTTGCAAGTAAGAAAAGGGTGGAATATTCCCAAGTGAGGAGTGTTTTCTTACGCAGTTGTAGTAATACAAATAGTTGAAGGCTTCCTCATAAAATTGTTTGTTTGTGGTGATGGTATGAATACGAGGAATGTAAAACTCTTCATCATCTGTTCTATGAGACCTTTCCAAATGAGCATTCTCCTCAGGATGTCTTTTCCTGTTTTGGATAATGAAACAGCCAAAGCCCCCGAGAAGTTTCCTCAGCTCGGTAATCTTGTACCAACAATCTCCTCCAAACTCTACTCCATGATCTAACTGTATAAACGATACGAACTGTCACTCCATGAGACCGCAACCAACTGGTTACCCAGAGAAACCACGTAAGCCCATTTGTCCAACTCTTTTCCTTTGAATAGGAGATGAGCTTGAAGCGAGAGAATACATCTATCGCTCCCCATTGGTATAGAGGAAGATTATGGGCAATAATATGAGTAATTTGTGAGGCTGATAATGCTTTCTGATCGATAATATATTTAAGATCAATCTGTACCACTTCAAAAGCTTTTGAGGAGTACCAATCAACAAATATCCGTTCACTTCTTCGTGTTCTTCTTACTCTCTTTCCTTTGATACGATGTTTGTTTCGTCTTACAATGTTGCGGATGGTGTGGTGGGATAAATCAATCCCGTGCACCTCCTTCAATTCATCCTTCAACCGTAACGGGCCATAGTTTGTTTTCTCTTTCAGTTTCACAACTTTCTCTTCGATAGAGACTGCTGTTTTGTTCTTCACCGTATGAGGAGCGGTTGAGGTATCATCCAAACACTTTTCTTTTTGCTTGCGAAGAGCTTTGTAGATAGTGCAACGAGAGGTGTGAAGTAGTGAGGCTGTTTTCTGTATATTCCCCTTCGTACTGGCATATATCTGGAGTATTGCTTGACGAGCAGCACGAGGTGAGATGGTACGCAGTTCACGATATTCTAAATGGATGCCAGTGTTCATGTACTTGGTTGGGTAACTGATAATAGTTCCTACCAAATAATTCTAGACATTTCTCACGATACTTAACATACCGTTCCCGGTCGGAAAAGTGTATACCATGTGCTGACCTTCCTACAAGAAAGGGATGCTGATAGCTTTCTTTTTATGATAGTATTTGATATACTTCTCTCAATTTCAAGCGTTAAGGCGCTATTTAATACAATTATGATTTCCCAGATTTTGGGTAACAAAACTTCATCTCTCATTACAAGCGATATGTTTCCTTCATATCTCTCCGGTCTATTTACTATTCACTTTTCATCACGATTGATTCAAGATATATCTATAAACATTGTTTATTTGCTCATTCTCTTAATCGGACTTTGGATCATTGTGCGGTTTTTACGATTAAAAAGAATTCTTAAAGACAAATACACAATACTGGAAGTTAAACCAACATATGATGCTCTACAGTCTGCATTCTCTACAAAACAGCTTTTTGCTGTACTTCATTCGCTCGAGCAACATCGTTCATTTGCTGACTTGTTATTACAGCATAAAAGGAATATCAGCTATGAAGTTGTATCAACAAAGGAAGACGGAATAAGATATCTTATCCGAGTACCCAATGAAGATGTTTCCGGAATAAAAAAAAGTTTACTGGCCTATTTGCAGGGAATAGAAATTAAAAAAATTGAGGATTATCTACCTCAAAAATACAAAGATGTAAAACCCGGCGGATATTTGATCGAAAAAGAATTTGTACTTTCAAAACCATATATTCTTCCTCTTCAGAGCCAAAAGATACTTGAAGAATATGATCCTATGGCGTATCTGACCGCTCATATGACAAAGCTTAATAATGGGGAGTTGGTGGCTTTACAACTCATTTGTAACCCCATACTTTCGACTACTCATAATTCAGTTGTGTCGTACACACAGAAGATTAAACATTCCTTACTCAATAATGCGGATATATCCAATGAAATACATAAAGGATATGTGCATGTATTCTATTCAATATTGATGAAACTTTTTGATAATCAAAAAGAAAAAATGATTAAAGAATTGAGCAGTTCAAAACAGTTATTATTCAAAACAATTGAGGAAAAGCTCGATCAACCCTTATTTGAAACAACAATCCGTTTAACCGTCATATCGCCCAATAAAAATACGATAACTAAACGAGTTTTGGGAATTAAATCGTCGCTTGATACATTTTCAACGTCCTATCAATCCTTTAAATTAAAACATAATCTACTGTCCACCCTACATATTAATTTCATTGACAGATATCGATATTTTGCTGTCAAAAATCGTTTATTGTCTTCAGCTCAAAATACTATTCTATCGGTTTCTGAACTTTCATCAATCTATCATTTTCCTTATACCCAAACTACAAAAACAGAAGATCTGCTAAACGTGAAAAGCCCTGCAATGTCGCCTCCCTTATCGTTAAAACAATCACGTCATAAGCTGGATATTGTATTTGCAAAAAATATATATGGAGAAACCGTTACCCCAATTGGTTTGACACTTGAAGAAAGGCGCCGCCATACCTACATAATTGGGGCAACCGGCACTGGAAAGACAACCTTGCTTTTGCAGATGATATATCAGGACATATTAAATGGGAAGGGAATAGCCGTCATTGATCCTCATGGAGACTTGACCGAACGGCTATTGGGAGTAATACCAAAAGAAAGAATTAAGGATGTTGTGTATTTTAATCCCTATGATATCGACCTGCCCATTGGTTTAAACGTGCTTGAACTGTCATCAACTGTAAATGAGGTGGAAAAACAGCGGGAAAAAGATATGATTGTTTCCAGTTTAGTTTCTATATTTCACAAACTGTATCCTGAGCGATATTCCGGCCCCCGAATGGAGCATATATTAAGAAACACTGTCCTTACCGCTCTTGAACTAGACAATCCAACGCTTTTTACAGTCTACAAACTGTTAACCGATATTAATTTTAGAAAACAGACAATATCAAAGCTTACCGATGACGTCTTAAAGGAATTCTGGAAGAATGAATTTGAAAAACAGGGGAGCTACCAAAAAGCAGAACAAATTTCTCCCATCACCAATAAATTGGGCAGATTTTTGACAACGACGATGACGAGAAGAATATTAGTTCAGAATAAAAGTAAACTCAATTTTGATGAAATCATGAATGGAAAAAAGATATTAATTTGTGACCTATCGAAGGGAAAAATTGGAGAGGATACCTCATCATTTTTGGGAAGTTTAGTTATTGCTAAAATTCAGTTGGCGGCACTAAAACGAATACATATACCAGAAGATGAACGAAGTGACTTTTTTCTTTACATTGATGAATTTCAAAATTTTGCGACAATTACGTTTGCACAAATATTATCTGAGGCAAGAAAATACCGGCTCAATACCATCCTTGCTCACCAGACTATCGCCCAGATTGAAGACCCGGATTTACTGAAAGTAATTTTAGCCAACGTCGCAACGGTTATTTCATTCAGAACTAGTAATCCGAGTGATGAAAATATTATACTGCCGTTATTTGCCCCTCAGGTAAAAAAATATGAGATTTCCAACCTACCCTCCTATAGCTTCTACATTAAGATAAACGCACTTTATCCTCAAGATTCTTTTAGCGGTACAACAGCAAATTTCTTAACTGTAAATAATGATTTAATACGAAAAGAAGTTATCGAACATTCCCGTATTACGTATGGCAATAGGGTGGTAGTAAAAGTTGATATAGAAAAAATTGTTGTAAAACGTAAGAAAAATGTATCGTCAAACCTAGAAAATAAACGAGTATCTATTTAGGAAGAAACCCCATAGCTGCTATGGTGATCAGGCTAGATGTTTAGATTGCTGTATCAATGAGTTTAGCTTTAAATTATATCCTCTTTATCCTTATATGTAAGGAGGAGAAAAAATATCTTTACTATTAATATATATGACATTACCACACACAACTCACAAACAACAAGAAATACTATTACTCCTCTACAAATTCAGATTCCTAAACCGCATTCAAATACAAACTCTCCTTCATCATAAAAATACAAAAAGCATAAACACCTGGTTACAAGACCTTGCCTCTAAAAACTATTTGGGAAAAATAATAAATAACGCCTCAAAACTAAATACAACTCCATACAAATATTATCTTTCAACAAATGGAATTAAATTCTTAAAAACACAACCTGTATGCAAGAGAGAATATTTAACTAAACTATATAAAGAAGCGCAGCGGTCAGAGCAATTCATCGCCAGGTGTCTTTTTATCGCAAATATCTACATCTATCTTTATAAGAAATATGGCAATACTCCTGGTTTTACCTTCTACACTCAGTCCGATTACACGCCAGGAGGCATTATTAAAGAAATTTTCCCCCACTTCGTTTTCAGAAAAAAAGAAGGTCAACCTTATTTTGTTACTGAAATATTTACAACTAATATGCCACGTTTTGCCATAAGAACAAGAATTCTTTTCTATATGGCTTTCTTTACCCAAAGCGATTGGACAAAAAATGAACTAGTACCAAACATTCTTCTTATCTGCCCTAATCAAAAAATAGAGAAATATGTGACTAAATTTACTAACAAAATTTATCAGGAAGAATCAAGTGAGCTTACCATTTTTGTAGCAATAAGAGATCAGGTAGGAGAACAATCAATTGAGGGAGAAATTTGGAAGAAAATAGAATAGAGATAAAAAAAACCGCAAGCGAAAGAAGCAATTCTCCCGCCTGCGGCAGCCCTCAGTTATTTACCCATAATCTCAGACAATCGGCACGGCGTAAAATACAGATCCCGTTCAACAGCAAACCCCATCTTGCCTTTATTGTTTAATAACTCGGATAAACTGAAATACCCAAGCTCTTCCTCAAACCCCTTAACTAATCCGTAAAAGGTATCTTTGCCATCAAACTCGATTGCATACCAAGTCCAATCAAAGTCTGGATAAAAAAACTTGCATCGAACCATCGGATCTTTTACATCTTCACAGCTATACAGCTTTGGAAGTTTTTCGAGTATCTCTTTTGTTAACAGTTTCATATAGTATCACCGCCTTTCTTTTGAAAATATAAATAAGCTGGGCAGAACGTTTTTATCCTGTCCATCAAAAAAAAGGGGCATGGGGTGAAAAGCAAGTGAAAGCGGTCTGTCAAAAGTCCCTCTGCCTATGGCGAGGGAGGATTTTAGCGCGTGTCAGAAAAATGCTTTAAGAGCATTTTTCTACAGGCTGGAACACCCACCTTTTGACAGATGCTTTGAACCCCATATAATGAGAAAGCAGGACAGGATAAAACCAATGTTACGGAGATTAATATTTGTTTATATTATTAATTCATTCAAAAACTATTACAATTTGATGTGATGAAACAACATTGCTATTGACAAATGATAAGTTACCATGTAATATGTTCCTGAAATGGGAACAACTTTAATACTAACCATTGCAACTAAAAAAGATGAGACTTATTGGCAGAGATGTCCTTTGCGATTTTAAGAGTCAGTACACAGAGGCACGGTCACAGATAAACTCTTGGGAGGCTGAAGTGAATGCAGCTCGATGGGATAGACCGATGGATATTAAGCAAAGGTATGCATCAGCAAGTTTTCTAAAAAATAACCAAGTAGTTTTTAATATCAAAGGGAATAAATATCGGTTGTTAGTAAAAGTTGATTATATAAATAAGATAGTATTAGTTAAAAAAGCTGGAAGCCATAAAGAATATATGAAATGGTAGATCAGCAGAAAAAAACTATGGAAATTAAAATCAAATTAATCAAAACAGACGAAGAATATAAAGAAGCATTAAAGCTAGTTGAAATGTTGATGGATAAAAATCTTGATCCTGAATCTGAAGAAGGCGAGAAATCAAATCTATTAACCAAACTTATTCAAGATTACGAATCCAATAAGATCCCAGAAGAACTTCCTGATCCAATAGATGCGATATTATTCAGAATGGAACAACAAAACCTAAAACCTCACGATCTAGTTCCATATATTGGCAGCAGAAGTAAAGTATCAGAAGTTCTTTCCCGCAAACGTCCATTAACCATCTCTATGATGAGAGCGCTTGAAGCTGGTTTGGGTATCCCTGCTAAGGTATTACTAAAAGAGTCGGACGAATTCAGAGACGAAGAAAATATTGCTTGGGGTAGTTTTCCACTTAAAGAAATGGGGAAAAGAGGATATTTTGGAAGCATATCATTAACCGCTGCTAATATCGAAAAAACAGTAAAAGATTTTTTCAGTCCAGTAGGATCACCCTTACAATTTGTTGGGATGCTTCGTAAAACTTATTATGTTAGATCTGTAAGATCTATGGACAAACATGCTTTAGCTGCTTGGTCTGCCTATATATTAAAACAAGCCGATAAAATTAAATATTCACAAAAATTTAAACGAGGCATGATTGATTTAGCATTAATGCAAAAATTAGCTAAATTAAGCAAAGAGTCTAATGGTCCAGCTTTAGTACGTGATTTCCTTAAAGATTACGGAATCGGTTTTGTAGTTGAACCTCACTTTCCTCAAACATATTTAGATGGTGTTACTATCCTCATAGATAAAGACCATCCTGTTATTGGTTTAACTATAAGACAGAATCGTCTTGATAATTTTTGGTTTACATTAATGCATGAATTGGCACATATTTCACTACATTACAATAAAACAACCAATCTTTTTTATGATGACCTTGATAAAACTGATGTTATTAATATTCAAGAACAAGAAGCTGATAAACTCGTAGGGGAAGCACTTATTCCAGAAAACGTATGGGAAAATAGTCCGGCAAGATTAGTGCCTTCACCTATGGCTGCTCAAAGTTTAGCAAGCGAATTAGGAATTAGTCCGGCGATTGTGGCTGGAAAAATGAGACATGAAAATGATCGTTACCATTATTTAATTTCACTATTAGGAATTGGCGAAGTAAGAAAACACTTCCCGGAAGTTAAATGGAGAAAATAATATGTTTAACTCGCAACATTATGTACCAGTATTAAGATGGAAAGCAGCTGAAAAAGAGGCGTTAGAAAAATTGAGCACAGAACAAAAAGCATTTCTAACACCTGTTGTTGAAATTATCATGCCTCAACTTCCATCACCAAAAAAGGGTGAACGAGAAAAAACTACTGAAGAAATGCTTATGAAGTCAATAGAAATTCTTAAATCAAAATTACCAAGAATACCGGAAGAAATACAAAAGTATTGGGGTAAAACACCTATATTTGTTGATTTGAGTTTGGTAGATATTTCACTAAGAATCGAGGGTTTAAAGCAGATATTATCAGTTGGAAAATCATTAGATCTATATTTAATTCCAGTTATTAATTTAAATTCTTCACCAGACATTCAAAGAGCTTACGTAACTCTTGCTAAAGAAAATGCTAAAGGATTTTGTTTGAGACTGTTTCGATCGAATCTTCATAAGCAATCACTTCCGACAGATATTAACAATTTAGTGATTTCACACGGATTAAACTCTCAGAATATTGATTTATTGGTAGATTTTCAAATTACTAACGGATTAAATTATAAACTAACAGACTTAAACCAACAAATTCCCAATATATTAAAATGGAGAACATTTACAGTGGTAAGTGGTGCATTCCCAAAAGACCTGACCAATTTTACTGTAGATCTGCACTACATTGATCGATTAGATTGGAACTGTTGGGTAAATCAAATAAAAACGAATGGATTATTAAGAAAGCCGTCCTTTGGTGATTACACGATACAGCATCCTATATACTCAAAACCTATCCCAGGAATGAATCCAAGCGCAAGTATCCGATACGCCTTAAAAGATAAATGGGTGATTATGAGAGGGGAAGGGTTACGGGGTGAGAAAAGCAAGGGATTTGCTCAATATCCGGCAAATGCTCAATTATTATCAAAACATAAGGAATTCTTTGGGGCGAGTTTTAGTTATGGTGATGCATATATTGAAGAAAAGGGAAAAGATATAAAAACAAAAGAAACGGGTACTCCGCGAACTTGGTTACGAGCAGGTATTAATCATCATTTAGTGTGTGTGATTTCTCAAATCTCCAATTTGTCCTAAAAAATAAACAATCTCTAACCTTCTTTCTTAAAGTTTTTTGATCTAAGACTTCAGCTAGTCGTTCGTATATTATTTGTCTTCTTTTTGATCGCACACCATCCGCATGATTGAGTTGTTCTAAAATATCCAATGCTTCTTCTCTCCATAATAATTTTGCAATAGCAACGCTATCTTTTAAAGGATTTTCTTCTGATTTTCGGATTTTACAAAATACAATTTTTCCATTTGATTTGAGGATTTTAGCAATTGAAACCCCCCACCAATCGGGAATGACTTTCATGGCTGAATGTAAATGAAGTTTACCAACAACAAGTGTAATTTTGTCAAGAACAGAATTATATATTTTCATCTGTTCTGGTAATCGGTTTAAAGTATCAAGATCGCTTTTTAATTCATATCCGTGAAGACTACCATTAACTACAGCAATATCTACACGTGCTGCTCCATGCCGAAGTCCAAGTTCCTCGACAATTTTTGTATGAGATTCTCCCTTATGTTTAATCTCAAGATTATGTTTTAATGCAGTTCGAATAAGCTTATCATTAGTCGGTATATATTGGGATTGCATCATTAATGTCATAATATATGATTTAAATTAAAGTGTCTACACGAAAAAGGAGATGTAAAATTTCAACTGGGCTTTTATTTTCTATCTGATAACGTTTTGTAAGAGGGTTAAAAATAATTTTTATTAGCTCCTTTTTACATTTTAATTGATAAATCTATTCTCCCCCATATTTTTGCAATACAGGATAAATATACATCAATTATCTCTTTATAATTCTCCAAATCAGTATAGTAAACTATACGACAATCCTATACATTTAAAACATGAACGCCGATAAACTAATACTCTTTCAAAAAATGTATGATTTTGTTCTTTGGCTATATCTTCTCATAAACAGAATTCCCAAAAGTCATCGGCTTGTTTTGGGAAAGCATTTGGAAGAAATTGGTTTAAGTCTTTTACTCCTTGCGACAAAAGCAAATAAAATAAAAGGCACAGGAAGAGAGGTAATCCAACTCCAGATATCAGATGAGTTGGATACCTTAAGAATTCTTGTCCGACTGACTAAAGACCTTCGTTTTATGAGCGTTGCCCAATATCAACATGCTGCCGAAAAAATGAATGAAATAGGAAAACTCCTCTATGGTTGGATGAAGTCAAATAAAAATGTCGCAGAGCTTTCGTAAAAACATCTCTGCTATATTTATAACAGGGAGGGCTAAAACGGGTTCCTACGCGGCGGCAATTGGAATAACACGAGCAACACAGGCGCGTTCACGTTGAATCTGAACAATACCCCGGGCAATACGAACAACAATATTGGCTTTCGCTGCGCCAGTGATCAAAAATGCGTCAGGAGGGAGATTGGTATATGTTTACGGATATATGCCCAGTACCGAACAAGATCACCAAGTCCTCTCTGTCCCACCTTAGGCGGGAGAACATAACGCTCGTATTCCCCGCCGTATCAAAATACAAGAAATGGCGGGGGTAAATGAGTAAAGATTAAGAGTATACGGGTCGGCTCAAAACCGACCCGTTTTTTATTTGATTTTATGTACAAAAATATTTGCGATTTCAAAAACCTGTTATGTGCCTATCAAGAGGCGAGGAAGTGCAAACGATACAAACGAAATGTCGCGAGTTACGGATTTTATCTTGAAAGCAATCTCCTTAAACTTCAAAGAGAGCTCGTCTCTGAAGTTTACATGCCTTCCTCATATGTTTGTTTTACCGTTTTTGATCCAAAGGTAAGAAAAGTAGCAGCTCCGGCATTTCGCGATCGGGTTCTCCAACATTCACTTGTCACGCAAATTGAGCCTCTTTTTGATTCCAAATTTATTTACGATTCTTACGCTTGCCGTAAGAATAAAGGAACCCATTTTGGTCTAAAACGAGTCAAGAAATTCCTGTCAGCAACCCGCTCAATATATGGCAAGCATACTCCTATTTACTGTTTGCGTATGGACATATCAAAGTTTTTTGCAAGCGTATCCTGGGACGTCCTTATTGCCTTAATAAACAAAACAGTACCATGTGAAAAAACGAAAAAACTCATTGAAAAAATAGTCACGAAACACCAGTGTTATGACGTAAATGGTAACTACATCAGAGCTCCTCATGATATCGTTGTTCCAGATAAACGTAAGGGGCTTCCCATTGGAAATTTAACCAGTCAGCTATTTGCCAATGTCTATCTCAACGAATTGGATCACTATGTCAAAGAGACACTGCACGTACGATGGTACGCGCGGTATATGGACGATTTTCTTATCATTCACCCCGACCGAACATATCTAAAGAAAATGCGAGACACACTCAGAATATTTCTCGGAGATGAGCTGAAATTAAATTTTCATCCAAAAAAAGTCATCATCCAAAATGTGAAACAGGGATTACCATTTGTCGGCTATCTTATTTTTTACGATCACGTTCTTATACGGGGAAGTACACTCCTGCGCATGAGAAGACGCCTCAAGAAAAGAAGAATAAAGTGTATGGAGGAAAACGATAATAAATCACTTAAAGCCACGTTAAGTGCACTTCGCGGTCATCTTCAACATGCAAACGCACATTATTTAGAAAAAAACCTTTTGGATAAACCAATAGAAATAACCAAGAAAATTAAAAGAATTGAAACGGAACAATTAAAGCTTTTTAGTTAGTCGATTTTTAGTCTAAAAATAGTCGAATAGAAAACAATCTACAACGATTTTTTTAAATATTCATTAACCTCGTTTTCTAAATATTTCTTAACTTCATCAGGTGCAGGTAGTAGAGATTGAGCTGATGAAATAATATCAAAATTAAGAAGATCATTAAAATATACCAATTGCTGTAAGAACAGTTTAGAATTGAATACATTCGTATATTTTTTTTCAGCAATATCTATGACCTCATCAAGTGAAACAAGTTTCTTTTCAAAAATAGTATAGAGATCGAAATAATCTCGATATTCACCCCGTCTGCCAATAGTGTAGGCTTTTCCCACGGCAATTTCTTTTATCGGAGCAATACGCAAACCACTATCCAGCGTTATGCCGTCAAAGTACGGTTTAAACGGATAAAACAAAAAGGTTATTTTTATCATATCCTTATCAAAAATCGTCAATTCATCAGTCGAGTCAACAGAAACGTTATTAATTGAAAATACTTTTGATATTTTTTCAAGTAGGATTTTAGAGATCTCCTCTTGGCTAAAAAAATCAAAATCAAATGATTTCCGATGGCCGATTTGGAGCGATAAGGCAGTACCGCCCGACAAAACAAAACCTTTTGTATAGGGAATGAGCCTTTCTAAAAGATTTTTCCTTGCTTCATCCAATATTTCGTGGTGTAGTTTTAAGGTATTCATTTTCTTTTATTGTACCTGAAAGATGGATGATAAATTTTGTAACAAAATTTAAGGCAGGTGCTGTATACACTTTTTTAGGATAATTTATAAAAAGCGTACCCAGTTTTTCTTGACCTATTTGGCGCTCTAAAGTGAGAACATCCTTCAGAGTGCCGTAGGCAAGAATTTGATGAATGGTATCAGGAGAGTCAATGTTTGATGATTTGCTATACCATATATATCTATTTCCCATACTCTTAGTATACCATTTTAACCACCATTTTAATATACTTGATTCTTCTTTTGTCAGATATTTAATGAGAATAAAACCACCACTTGTATATTCTCCAGTAATTTCTTAACATTATGCTATTAGTCATAGTTTCCCAAGCTGGGCTGTTTTTTGTAAGATAAAACACATGTTGCGATTAAAAAAGTATTTGTTTGAAAAACGGTTTCATTTTTCGCGTTTCCAGTTTAATCTGGTGTCTCTTGCTTTCATTATTTTGGGAATCGTTGTCAGTTCTTATCTTGCTCTCTTTAAAATCTCCAATGTATTTGCCCTCAACGATACGACCAAAACATGGACGTTTAACTTGGCCAATACCGGCTTATTTACAAAAGATGCGACACTCGTCACGGTTGATGATAGCGGCGCCCGGCCGGTAACCGGGGTCAACAAAATCATCAATCCCGCGTTTTCTAGTGATACCAGCTCGTGGAGCTTGGCTGCCGTTTCCGGCGCTACCACTCCTGCCGGATGGGTAGTTGTACCCGGAAACAGCACCTATTCAACGACTGATTTTTTATCGATGAAATATGAGGCTAAATGTGCCGCAACGAGCGATCTTACCACCGGCTTGACAGCTCCTGATTCCGGCTATCACACCTATTCCGATTCAGGCACCACCTGTACTTCAGGCAACAGTAAAGCCGTTGTTTCAGTTGCCTCCGGCTATCCAATCGCCAACATCTCACAAACCAACTCCATAGCCCGCTGTAGTGCCATTACCGTGGGCGGGGGTACTGCTCACCTTATCACTAATAACGAATGGATGACGGTCGCCCGAAATGCCGAAGCCCAAGCCGGTAACTGGAGCCTGGGAAGTGTGGGTAGTGGTTATCTCTATGCCGGACACAACGACAATGTTCCAGCACTTGCGCTTGCGGCTTCCACGACTGATACCGGCAACAATGCCTGTGCCTATACTGATACCGCAGGGACTACTGAAGCTCCAGCTAGTTGTCCCACCAACACCGCCAATAATACATCAGGAACAACGGGCAACCAAAAACGTGTTTTAACCCTTTCTAACGGACAATATATCTGGGATATCCCGGGAAACGTCTGGGAATGGACCAATGATACTATCCAAGGCAAAGATCAGCCAACCAGCGGCACCCCTGGCTTTGCTTGGCGTGAATTTACCGCTCTTACCACTTACGGAACACTTACCTATGACAAAGTTCGTCCACTTGCTTCAAGCTATGATGCAACATACGGCATAGGTCGTATTTATTCAGACGGTACGGTCAGCAATACCACTTCCTACGGGTTCCTGCGCGGCGGCAGTTGGAGTAACACGAGCAGTTCAGGCGCGTTCGCGTTGAATCTGGTCAGTACCCCGGGCTATACGGTCAGCCCTATTGGCTTTCGCTGCGCCAGTGATCCTGTAGCAATCTCTCAATCTTATTCATCTAGTTCCGGCCGCGCCGGTGGGGGAAATACTATTACTATAGGTCAATATACCGATGCAAAACTCACCGAATCGGTCAATGTCGGCAATACTTCAACTTATGACTTCTCTACCTACGTCTACGACTCAACAGCCGGCAATGTAGGCGGCACAGTTTCCTCCTCTATCGCTCAACTCTATTACAACGGAGCGGTTATATCCACAACCTATGCATCTGCCGGATCGGGATGGTGGAAGTTGTCAGGGACGCTCACGGGGGCAAATGCTGCGAGGGAATTTGGACTTTTGATTAAAACGGGAAAAACCATAAAAGCAGATGATTTTACCTTGGCAAAAAGCGGTACATATAGTGTATATACAACCACCGCCTATACCAATGCCCAGGTATCCAGCTGGGATTCCTTTACGGCAAGCGTCACCGGATCGGGAAACGCAACAGTAGGATACCAAATTTGTCTTAATGATGGATCTGCTTGTAGTTATTCAACAGGTTCACGATGGCAGTATTACACAGGAGGCGCTTGGGCTAATGCAGCGGATGCCACTCAAACCAATACCGCAGCTCAACTAACTCAGGCCGCAATGCAGGCTTTGTCTGTAACTTCTCAAAAAATATCGGTTATGGCTGTGATGGGTTTTGGCGGAACGGATCTACCCGCCATATCATCTATTGCCATTGGCCTGACGACAGATACGACTCCGCCAAACAATACAACTGCAATCACCATGAAGAAAAATGTTTCGGCACTTTCTGGCATGACCGCCAACGGGTGGACGAATGATTCTTCCCCTTATTTTACTTGGCCTGTGGCAACCGATCTTCCAAGCCCTGGAGGATCAGGCTTAAAAGGATATTGTTTATTTATCACCTCCGGCAACACTAATCCTAGTCTGCAAACCTCGGTCTCCGATTATTTACCTGATAATACAGGAAGTACCCTTGACAGTGTTCACATATCGTCTGCCGATACCCAGTGTGGAAATGGTGCGGGGTTTTTGGTTTCCACCAATAGCATTGATTTTGCAACGACTAAATATCGGGGAACGGCAATAAGCAGGTCGTGGCTTTCGTCTTCAAATACCGCCTACTATCTGTATGTAAAATCGGTTGATAACGCCGGAAACATAGCCAGCGACCCCAATGTTTTCTTTTATTTTAGATTTGATAATACTAATCCTATAAATCCCTCATATCTTTCGGTGCCAGGAGACTGGATCGCCACCAAATCAGCCTCACTTTTGTGGTCTGCATCGGGTGCAGATGGACCAACGGATACTAACTCCGGTATTTCTGGACTTCAGTATCGCATCGGTTCGTCTGGCACTTGGTATGGGGACTCGCATAGCGGAGCCGGGGATAATACCGATTTATTGGCTAACGACGGCACGTATAGTACCCAACAAAACCCGGACTTTGCCAATTTAGCGCAAGGGTCAAATATCGTATATCTTCACACGTGGGATAATGCCGGAAATGTTTCAACCTCATATATTTCTGGTGCTTTGAAAATAAATACAACTTCACCATCCGCCCCACGGAACTTAGCAGTGTCAACGTCTGACAGTACGACTAATTCATATTCTTTTACGTGGGATGATCCATCAGCTTTTATCGGGCAGGCAAGCAACTTAAAGTTCTGTTACACGGTAAATACCGTGCCTACAAGCACTACTTGTACTTTTACTTCAAGCGGCGCCAATTCACTGCCTGCGGACGCTTTTGCCACCCAACCTGGCACAAATACGCTCTACCTTGTTGCAAAGGATGAGGCCGGAAATATTAACTATGAATCATATACTTCAGTGACATTTACTTACTCAGGGTCTGCTCCCGGAATCCCCAGAAATGTGGATGTTTCGGATATCTCCATAAAAGCAACTTCAAACTGGAAACTGGCCGTGTCATGGGACGCGCCGTCATCGGTTGGGGCAGGAGTTACTTCGTATAAAGTGTACAGATCAACAACTAACACTACCTGTTCGGCCAATCCTTCCTCATTTACTCAAATCGGGACAACGGCCGGCACTTCGTACTCGGATGTTGGCCTATCTCAGGTCGCCTACTATTATTGTGTCAAGGCATGTGATTCAGCCAGTAACTGTTCGGCCGTTTCCTCAACCATTCCTAAAACACCAAATGGTAAATACTTTACAGCAGCCGGCCTTACATCAGGGCCAACCGCTGGCTCAATTACAACCAAAAAGGCAACTATCACCTGGTCAACTGATCGAGGAAGCGACTCACGAGTGGCATTTGGCACATCAAGCGGCTCATATGGGTCTGACGAAGTATCCAACTCCTCGCAGATTACCTCTCATTCGGTAAACCTCACCAATCTTAAAGCGGGAACAACCTATTATTACAAAGCCAAGTGGACTGACGAGGATGGAAACATGGGGACGGCGGACGAAAAAACATTTTCAACCGATGCAGCGCCGACTGTTAAAGACGTTGCGGCAAAAAATATCGGTTTGTCCAGTGCCATTATCCAGTTCACTTCAAAAGGGTCAAGTAAGGTAAAAATATATTACGGAACAACAACCGGTTTTGGCGGAGCAAAAGAAATCTCAACTTCAACTACGGAAACGACCTATACATCAGAATTAACCGGCCTCGCCGACGGGACAAAATATTATTACAAGCTCAATACGTTTGACAGCGAATCAGGAGAGTATGAAGGCACTATCCTTGACTTTACCACCCTTCCAAGGCCCAAAATATCATCTGTCCGCATAAAGGAGGTCAAAGGGACAGCCCAGCCGACCATACTTGTCTCATGGATAACAAATACCGAGGTATCCTCAATTATTACCTACTATCCCAATGGAAAGGTGTCTGACGCACGGGATGAAGTAAATATTACCCTAACCGCAGGCGAACATAGAATGGTGCTCCGTGGGCTGTATGCTCAAACGGACTACATCCTGGTTGTTAAAGGTCGAGATAGAATCGGAACTGAGGCCGCTTCAGACACCCAACGAGTAACGACTTCAACCGATACCAGACCACCGCAAGTAATAAATGTAAAGATTGAAGGCGGAGTGATACCGGCTGTTGGAAGCCCAGGGCAGGAGTCATCGGCGCAGCTGGTCGTATCATGGGACACTGATGAGCCTGGAACTTCGCAGATTGAGTTTGGGGAAGGAACAGGCGACGTTTACTCACAAAAAACACAGGAGGACTCAAATTTTACGATGAATCATTTGGTCGTCATATCAAACCTTACGCCATCAAAAGTGTACCATTTGCGAACAATATCCAAGGATAAAGCGGCTAATGAAGGGAAGTCGATAGATAGTGTGACAATTACTCCAAAGTCAACCCAGTCGGCACTTGACTTGGTGGTGGGCAATCTGTCTGAAGTGTTTGGATTTTTAGGAACGATTAACAAGTAATTTATATGAAAACAGTTATTGATATACGAGGGATAACGAAAGTATTTAGGGTCAAGACCCAAGACGTACAGGTTTTGAAAAAAATAAACCTTGAGATTATGGAGGGAGATTTTTCCATAGTCTTTGGCCCATCAGGGTGCGGTAAATCAACACTCCTTCATATTATATTGGGGCTTGAGCCACCCACAACCGGCACGGTACATTTTTTTGACTACAATTTCTACGGGTATACGGAAGATGACAGATCAGAGTTTCGTAAAAATAATGTCGGCATGGTGTATCAGCAGCCAAACTGGATAAAATCGTTGACTGTTCTTGAAAACGTAGCGTTTGCCGTCTCGCTTTTGGGACTTGATAAAATACGGGCAAAAGAAAAAGCTCGGGAATCCTTAAAAATGGTTGGCATGGTTGGGTGGGCTGACTATCTGCCGACTGAGCTTTCCTCCGGTCAACAACAAAAAGTATCTCTTGCACGAGCGCTTGTCACCAACCCCAAAGTAATCATTGCCGATG
>JBBQLR010000016.1:0-19205 GCA_038328135.1 Patescibacteria group bacterium
AAAATGGCTTTGCGATTTTTAGGAGCTGATGTAGTGGGGATGAGTACCGTTCCAGAAACTCTTGTTGCACGTTCATTGAATGTGAATGTCTTAGGCTTTGCTTTTGTTACGAATCTTGCATTTGTTAAACATGACCATAAAGAAGTATTGGCCGAGGCGAATAAAGCGAGTGACAAGATGAGAGACCTTCTCTCAAAGGTTCTCTAAGATTTGTTTGGCTCCATCCCTAATAGGGCTACTGCTAGTGATTTTTGTCCTGCGAGTCCATTTTTTTCCATCTCGTCGTCTATTTCTTGGCGATTGATGTGGAACGTCCTTTTGATTAATTCTCGATATTGTGGATCTACGTATAATTCGCTTTTTTGGTTTGTAAAGTCCGCAAGATCTACTGAAAATCCTTGCCATTCCCGCATTTTTACCCACAACTCAGGAAGCTTCTCTTCTCTTCCACCCAGCATCGCTCCTGCATATGTATCTTCTTCACCTATAAATACTCCCGTTACCTTGTGCGTCTCAAGTCGCCTCACGCATCCAATACAGGGTTCGAGGCTCGTTACCAATATCGTTTCTTCTTTTTGGGATTCGATTTCTCGTTCAAGAAGAATTCTTTCTTTCCATTTTTCGTCCCCTTTCATAAGCCCTTCTATTCCATCGATTGAATCTTCTTCTGCATGGAAATGAGTACTATGTTCACTTCTCATTCTATTATGACCGGAAATAACCCATTCTCTTCCTCCCTCACGACGAACAATGACTGCTCCGATTCCATAATTTCCATCTTCCAAAGCATTTAGTCCTTCTTCCAAGGCTAAGGAGAGATACTCTTGGTATGATTGAGGAGTGGCATTTGCAAACATTTCCATTACTTTAGGTCTGCTCGCTCGCAGATGATCTTCAACGCCATTCCCAAGGATGGGGGCAGTTGGCCTTTCACTTGGTCTCCTACTTCGTATCCCTTCGAAAAGGCTTCTTCTTTGCACGGCTTGGATGTTCTCTGCTGCCATAGGAGCCTATTATAGCAGTCTGCGACTAAATTTCAATTGGTTCTTGATTTTCAAAAAAATGCTGCTATCATTGAATATGGAAAGACCTAAACAAACAATTTCCTTTTCTGAACCCCGCCGAAATGGCGGGCTTTTTTGTAATCTGGCAGATTTGCATGCACATATTGGCACTTCAATCCCGCCTTCAGTATATTGGCACATTGCGCAAAGTGAGGGATATAAACTTACCAAACGCGATTATCATGAATTTGTTGATTTTGTCGTTTTGGATCCAACACATAAATCTACATTGAAGGAGTATCTTGACCAAGTCTATCACCCCATATTAGATAAATTATCTTCTGGTTCCCTTGCACTTGAAAAGGGCGTGTATGAAACCATGAGTGGAGCATATCGATCTAACAATATCAAGCTTCTCGAACTCAGAGGTAATCCGATGAAACACAATAAGGATGGCGAGGTGGATCTTGACCATGCCATCATGGCAATGCTACGAGGAATGGAAAGAGCTCTGCTTGAATACCCGAAATTCCGGGCGGGTATCATATTTTGCCTTGACAGGCAGTTTACCGTCGAAAAAAATGCAATTATTATCGAAAAGGCAATCAAATATCATGGAAGAGGAATTATAGGGCTTGATTTCTCAAACTACGATAATGGGTCATTTCATTTCAAGGACTACACTTCCCTCCTCGCAAAAGCTCGACGAGCCGGTCTTAAGATAACCGCCCATTCAGGGGAAACTGATGATACAAACGATATGTGGGATTGTGTTACATATTCGAAGCCCGACAGAATCGGACATGGAATAAAAGCAGCCTATGATAAAAAACTTATGAAAGTGCTCCGCGATAAAGATATCGTTTTGGAGGTATGCCCACTCAGTAACCTCATGACGAAAGCCGTAAAGGACAATGAAGAGATGAAATTTATCATGCAAACATTTTTTAAAAACGGAGTGAAATTTACCATCAATACTGACTGGCCGGAAATGATCCGAGACGCCCACCTTTTCAAGCAATATGAATATCTCGAAAAAAACAATATCCTTACCAAAAAACAAATCGAGCAAACGATACGGTGGTCGCTCCAATATACATTTATAAATTTAAAAAATAAACATGGCAACCTCTATCTCTAAACACATATCTCCTTCATTTATCGAAGGGCTTACATTTGACGATGTTCTCCTTCGTCCTGGATATAGCGAATTCAAACGAGAGGAGATTTCCCTTGAAACAAAACTGACGAAAAAAATATCAATTAAAATTCCTTTTACCTCTGCTCCGATGGACACGGTCACTGAAAGTACACTCGCAATATCACTTGCTCAAAGGGGGGGAATAGGATTTATCCATCGTAATCTATCAATTGAGAATCAAGCAAAAGAAGTAGCAAAAGTTAAAAGCAAGAAGCTTTTAGTTGGGGCTGCTGTGGGCTCTGAAGGATATGATGATCGTATTGATAAACTGGTGAAAGCTGGCATTGATGTGGTAATAGTTGACAGCGCACATGGATATGCAAAAACAGTATTAGACGCCGTATCAAAACTTAAAAATCGCTATCCAAATCTTCAGGTAATTGGAGGGAATATTGCAACAAAAGAGGGAGCGCTTGCATCGATAAAAGCAGGGGTAGATGGACTGCGAGTCGGGATGGGGCCTGGAGCAATATGCACAACGCGCATCGTTTCAGGAATGGGCGTTCCTCAAATGACAGCACTTCTTGAGATTTCTCCTGTAGCCCAAAAATATAGTGTTCCCGTTATCGCTGATGGGGGAATTACGTATTCGGGAGACATGGTAAAGGCACTAGCGGCTGGGGCGTCCACACTCATGATGGGAAGTTTTTTTGCCTCATGTGAAGAAGCGCCAGGAGAAAAAGTATCGCTCGCAAAAGAACATGTTCCACTACGATTTAAGGATATCTTAAAAATAGAAAGGACGAGCTATATGTTTAAGTCATATCGAGGTATGGGGTCAGTTGGCGCTATGCAAGAGGGTGCAAAAATAAAATCAGAGGGAGAATATCATGGCAAATCATATTCGGACAGAACGCTTGTGGCAGAGGGTGTTGAAGGTCTTGTCCCGATCAAGGGCACTGTTTCTGAATTATTAGACCAGGCACTAGGAGGTATCAAATCTGGAATGTACTACGTGGGAACTAAGACAATAAGTGAACTTCACAAAAATGCGCGATTCATTCATATTTCACAAGCATCCCTCAAAGAAAGCCATCCGCATGATATCCTTGTTACGAATGCAGGTAAAAGTTATCAATAATATTATATTCATATGATACTCATTATTGATTTTGGTTCTCAAACAACTCACCTTATCGGGCGAAGATTAAGCGATATGGGAGTTAGTATCCAAATCACAACCCCCGAGGAAGCGATGGATTCTGTTAAAAAATATGAACCAAAAGGTATTATTCTCTCTGGCGGACCATCATCAGTATATGAGAAGGGGGCTCCAACCTTGCCTAAGTCGTTCTTTTCACTCGGGGTTCCTATGCTTGGTATATGCTACGGTTGGCAGTTGATTGCCCATCTGCTAGGCGGGGTAGTACGCCCAAGTAGAAAAGAGTATGGCCCCGCACATTTAGAAATAGAGGTGACAGCACCCTTATTCATAGGGGTTGATTCCTATTCAACTGTGTGGATGAGCCATGGAGATAGTGTCATCCAAGCTCCACCGGACTTCACTACGATAGCTAATACTCCTCAAGTCAAGTTTGGGGCTGTGGTGAACCATAAAACAAATATGTATGGCGTTCAGTTCCATCCAGAAGTTGACCATACAATTTTTGGAACAGAAATTCTCCACAACTTTGTTTCCCGTATCTGTAAATTGAAAACAAAGAAAACAAAAATCGATATTGAGGGAATTATTGAGTCAATTCGCACAACAGTTGGAAAGGGAAATGTAATCTGTGCAGTATCTGGTGGAGTGGACTCCAGCGTTGCCGCAGCTCTCATCGTCAAAGCGATTGGTAAGAAATTTTACCCTGTTTATGTAGAAAGCGGGCTCATGAGAATGGGGACAAGCGATGAAGTAAAACAAATTTTTAAAAAACATATCGGAATTACTCCCATTATCGTCGATGCAAAAAAACTATTCTTATCTGAGTTAAAGGGAGTTGCTGACTCTGAAACAAAACGAAAAATAATTGGTAGACTCTACGTGCAAGTATTTGAAAATGAATTAAAGAAATTGAAAGGAATTACCCATTTGGCACAGGGCACTATTTATTCCGATGTCATCGAAAGCAAAGGAACTAAACATGCAGCAAAGATAAAATCTCATCATAACGTAGGCGGACTTCCTGCTGAAATGAAACTTCAATTGCTTGAACCATTACGACAATTTTACAAGGATCAGGTGAGATCGATTGGCGTTTCTATCGGACTTCCACCCGATGTTGTCAATAAACAGGTTTTCCCGGGGCCTGGTCAGGCAATCCGCATCATGGGAGAAGTAAGTGAAAAAAGACTCGCTCAACAGCAGCAAGCAGATGCGATTGTAATAGAAGAAATTAAAAAGGCAGATTTATACGGCAAGGTATATATGAGTTTTTCGATAATGACAAATACGTTCAGCACAGCAGTGAAAGGGGACGGAAGGTCATTTATGGAGGTGGTTGCCTTACGTATTATCGAGTCAAAAGATGTAATGACTACTAATTGGGCACGAATCCCCTATGACGTTCTCCAAAATATGTCGTCTCGTATTGTAAATGAAGTGCCTGATGTTTCACGCGTTGTCTTTGATATCACAACGAAACCACCGGCTACCATGGAATGGGAATAGCGATTATAATAGAACATATATGGTGTTAATATTTTTTGCCATCTCACGCCTCCTCCTTTTGTTGGGTTCTTTCGTGGCGGAAAAAACAGTTCCCTATTTGGGATTTTTCCCCTACAAGGAGTTGTTGGTTGACTACAACCTCCCCTCATGGATTTCGTCTTTTGCCAACTTTGATGGCATCCATTATCTCCTTATTGCAAAACAAGGATACTCCCAATGGGAGCAGGCGTTTTTCCCACTCTTCCCCGCTCTCCTTCATGTAATTGGTTTTATTATCCCTAACTACCTCGTCGCTGCCCTTGTTCTTTCCAATACTGCGCTTGCTATCGGTCTTATATTTTTTCAAAAACTTCTTAAGGAATGGAAAATAAATGCGACACTTCCCATACTTTTTCTCCTCGCCTTCCCTACTGCTTTCTTTTTTGGAATTGTCTATACGGAGGGAGTATTTTTTATGCTTTTTATTTTATCTCTCTATTTTCTACAGAAAAAAAACTATTTGCTCGCTGCCCTATTCGCTGCTTTTTCCTCCGCGACCCGCCTGATTGGTATCTTTCTCCTTGTTCCCTTCTTCTTTCATTTCCTTGCGGAGCATAAGGGGTCCTTAAAACATTTTAACCTAAAAGCTGCCCTTATCTCCCCTTTCTTGGGACTGTTTTCTTATATGTTTTATTTATGGATTACGACTAAAGACCCGCTCTTTTTCTTTAATTCACAACCGATTTTTGGAGCACACAGATCAACTAATCTCATTCTGCTCCCTCAGGTATATTATCGATATATTAAGATCCTTGTTACCGCCACCCACAACTTCCAGTGGTATATGTCCCTGTTGGAAGTAAGCTTTTTTACCCTCGTATTCACCGTCCTTGCGCTTGACCTTGTCCAAAGAGGAAAACAGCTAGTAAAACGTAATAAGACGTCTACCTCAACAACATTCCCGCTTTTAGGGCTTTCCCTCTTTTCTCTCATCAATCTCGTTCTTCCAACTCTTACAGGAACATTTTCCTCTATTCCCCGCTACGCATTGTTTTCCCTTTCATTTTTTATCTATCTCTCGCAGATACAGTCGAAGGTAATTAAATGGGGAGTATTAATTCTATTTATAACATTACAGATTGTTCTTCTTTCTTTGTTTGTAAGCGGATATTTTGTGGGATAACATATTCGCCACTTGTCAATTATAATAGGAGAGAAGTAAGGGCTCGTAGCGTAACGGCTATCGCGCTTCCATGGCATGGAAGAGACTAGGGGTTCAAATCCCCTCGGGTCCACAAACTTTTTTTATTTCTTAATGACAAACCCCTCGAATATTTCCTTTGGGTTTTGGAAGTATACTTCCACATCATCAACACGGCTCACTGGGGGGCCATCTTTTACCTTTTCTACTATATCTTCCACCTTTATATCTTCACCCTGAAACACCGCCTCAACTCCGCCTCCTGCCCCATATTTGTCTGGATGCTCAAACACGTTTCGCACCCATCCATTCACCCCAATAATTTTTGCCTGAATTTTTGTCCAGGCCCTGAAACCAACCCCTATAACGTCTCCCTTGATAAATACGTGTACCTGTTTCATACTTTTATACTATACCTTTGAGAAGTACATTTGTTGATTATCTTATTGAAGGGTCGATTTGTTTGGCTTTTAGTATGTTTTCTTGTGCTTTTCCCTTGTCTCCATTCTCAGAATAGAGGAGAGAAAGGTTATAATATATCTCTGGAGAATAGGGATAGAGAAGTGTTGCCTCTTCCATTGTTTTTATTTTTTTTGCATTTGCTTGTTGAACCTTGCTCCACTTAGCCAACACGTCTTTCCTTCCTTCTTCCCGGTAAGTATTAATTTCCAAATCATAGAGGGGAGTTCCCCAGATGTGCCTCAGATAGGAAACGATTGAGTCTTTTTTTCCTTCCATGACACCCAGCATTAATTGATTATATTTTTGGGAATATACAATGTTCACAACAACAACCAAAACACACATGACGCAAAAGAAAAAATAGAAGAAGCCCTTTGATCGGAGTTTTTTATAAAAGATTGAATGTGCCGACATACATTACAGTATACCATTCAACGCTCAACCCCTCTCACCTTAAGTGGTTGCGAACGTAGGGAAAAGAAGTGTATAATTTTTTTATGGATGCTGTAGCTCTTCAGACTCTTTCTGAGCGTTTGGTCACATTGGGTATCGCAACGCTTGCCGCCTCACTTGCGGGCGTCGCCACCCTTCTCTTTTTTTATGCAGCCGTATTATATTCGCGTCTTAAGAAAAGAGAGCAAATGTCCTTGGAAATGATTACCCTGGAAGTTCGCGTTTCAAAAGACAATGAAATCAAAATCGATGCGGCAGAGCAAATGTTCGCCTCGTTTAGCACCTTAAAAAAGGGTGGATTTTTTTCATTTCTCGATGTAGATGATGTGGTATGTTTTGAAATCGTAGGACGACAATCGGAAATTAGGTTCTATATTTCCGCTCCGTCAAAAATAATCGACTTGGTCGAAAAGACAGTCTACGGATACTATCCGAATGCGGATATCCGCAAAGTAGATGAGCCGAATATTTTCTCAGAAGATGGGAAAGTGGTAAGTGGATCCCTGGTTCAAAAAGACCTGCCTTATATGCCACTTAAGACATATAAGGATATCCCAAACGACCCGCTTTCTGCTATTACTTCAGCCCTTTCAAAAATCAGTGAAGGGGAAGGTGCAATAATCCAGCTCCTTATCCGCCCGGCTGAAGGAAAATGGAAAAAGGTGGGCAAATCGTATGTATCCTCAACGAAAAAAAATGAGGCAAACCCCGAAAAGGCAACCTTTGGTAGTGATCCAAAAGTGCTTGAAAAAATCGAAGATAAATGCTCTCGGTCGGGTTTTGAAACAACCATCAGATATGTAGTATGTGCCAAATCAAAAGATGTCGCAGGCGTGCATGCGCGAAACATCAAAAGTGCATTAGCACAATTTAATTCAGACCAGAACTCCCTTTCAAGCGCAAAGGTACTCTTCCAGGGAACATTCATGATTGATTTTATCTACAAATTCTTTCCCGTCTTTGAATTACCATGGTATAAATCAATTTCTATTCTGTCTCCAGACGAAATCGCCTCTTTCTTTCATTTTCCCAATAAAACAATCGAAACGCCCCATATTCAATGGCTTAAGGCAAAAACTGCTCCTGTTTCATCCGAAGTGCCCATTTCCGGAGGAACATTCATGGGTTTTGGGTATTATCGTGGAGTCAAACGCCCCGTCTGCGTCTCCTATAAGGATAGAGCTCGACACACCTATATCATCGGGAAAACGGGTGTGGGAAAATCAATTCTTCTGCAGGACATGGCAGTTCAAGACATTAAAGCAGGCCATGGAGTTTGCGTAATGGATCCACACGGAGACCTCATTGATGATATCGTTCGTAGAATCCCTCCTGAACGAGCGGAGGATGTTATCTACTTTGACCCTTCAGATAATGAAAGACCAATGGGCCTCAATCTTCTTGAAGCGAAAAACGAGGAACAAAAGCACTTCATCACTTCCGCCATCATCAATCTCATGTATAAGCTCTATGATCCTCAACGGACCGGAATTATCGGGCCACGATTTGAGCATGCGGTTCGAAACGCCATGTTGACCATCATGTGCGAACCAGGTGCAACGTTCGTTGAAATCGTACGCGTCCTCACCGATCAAAAATATGTTCAAGAGCTTCTTCCCAAGGTGAGCGACCCCATTGTTCGTCGTTACTGGACAGATCAAATTGCGCAGACTTCTGACTTCCATAAATCAGAAGTTCTTGACTACATCGTCTCAAAATTCGGACGCTTCATCACCAATAAAACGATGCGCAATATCATTGGGCAGTCTAAGTCATCGTTCGATTTCAGAGAGATTATGGATACGGGTAAAATTCTTCTGATAAATCTTTCCAAGGGTAAGATGGGCGAGGAAAACTCAAGCTTCTTAGGGCTTGTTCTCATTCCTCGCATCCTTATCGCCGCCATGAGTCGACAGGAAATCCCCGAGGCAGACCGCCGGGATTTCTTCCTATATGTCGATGAGTTCCAGAACTTTGCCACACCTGATTTTGCAACCATTTTGTCTGAGGCAAGAAAATATCACTTAAGTCTTACAGTCGCAAACCAGTTTATAGGGCAGATGGATGAAGAAGTGAAAAATGCCGTTTTCGGCAATGTGGGTACGCTTATCTCGTTCCGTGTTGGAGTGACCGATGCTTCCTATATTCAACGGGAGTTCCAGCCAACATTTGGAGAGTCCGACCTTATCAATGTGGAAAGGTTCCATGCATATATGAAAACAATTGTTGATAACGAGCCGGTTCCTCCCTTTTCAGTGGACATGACCAAAGATTTTACCGAATATAAAAAAGGCGCTAATGAAAAACTTGCACAAGCAATTATTCAGCTTTCTCGTCTTAAATATGGAAAACCAAGAGAATTGGTAGAGGCGGAAATTAATCAAAGATCCCATTTATAATACAACTCCCATGAAACAAGAAAAAGCGTTCCTTATTTCAAAAAAAGAAGTTGCACCCGACGTTTTTCATCTCTTTTTTTACGGAGAGGGGGAAGGAATTGGGTTTGTGCCTGGCCAATACGCCATTCTCTCTATCCCGGGCTCCCCTATTCCGCTCAAACGGCTCTATTCTTTTGCCGGATTAAATACCGATAAAAATTCCTTTGAACTTCTCATCAAACTCGTTCCCGGTGGCGCAGCTTCAGAATATGTGAAAACCCTTGCAATTGGCGACATCGTTGATGTTTCAGGGCCGGCGGGCGTGTTTGCAGAACGGCAAACACAATCGCGAAAGATATACATGGTCACGGGAACCGGCTTTGCCCCCATCCGCAGCTTCCTCATGTCCACAGACCCTTCCGATCACACAGAAAGGTCTCTGTATTGGGGATTAAAAGACCTTTCTGAGGTATATCTTTTTGATGAACTACTCAGGCTTAAACAAACGCTTCCGCTGTTCAATTTCACCTATTGCCTATCCCAACAGACAACCTTCGGAATAATTCCCGCATATTTACTGCATTATTTCCGCAATGGTCACATTGATACGGTGTGGGAGTCTCAAAACGCACAGATTGAGGCTAATGATGAGTATTATATGTGTGGCTCGCGCGAAGTTGTTGATTCCCTTCGCCTGCTCCTCCTCTCAAAGGGAGCTTCAAAAGACAATCTCATTTTTGAAAAGTATTAAGATAAAAACCCCATAGTTTCTTCATAGAATACGCATACCCTTGCTTTTTTTGTACGTATATGTTATATTATAGGACCATGGAATTTACCGCAATTCGAACCCTCATTACTGAGTTTATTCAACACCTCTCCTCACAAGGAAAGTCCTCATTCACTCTTATAGCCTATAAAAAAGACCTTGAACAGTTCGTTGGATTTCTCACGAGCCTTGAAAAAAATGATGTTCGAGACATAAAAAAAGAGGATATTGATGGTTTTATTGCAAAACTCCTTAAGGACGGGTATACAAAGAAATCAGCCTCCCGAAAACTGAACTCCATCAGGACGTTCTTCCGCTTCCTCAAAAATAGCCAAAAAATTGACCAGAACCCCGCTCTTGATGTCTCTCATCCAAAATACAGCCAGACGCCCCCTCGTATCTTAAGTAAGCTCGAATATCATGCATTACGAGATTTTGCAAAGGATGATGCGCGCACATATGCACTTATTGAAGTGTTGCTCCAAACAGGGATTAAAATCGGAGAACTTGCCGGCCTTAAGCTCGGAGATGTGACCGATTCTATCCTTCATATCAAAAGCTATGGAAAAACCCCTATAAGAGAAATCCCCCTTAACAAGTCCGTAAAAAAAGCCATTAGCGAATATATAAAAATCCGTGATGGTGGAAAACCGGAGGATCCTCTTTTTATTACCCGAAGCGGAAAATCTATTCTTATTCGAAATATCAGACAGATAATCAATCGCTGTTTTAGAGAGGTTGAAATTCAAAAGGCAACAGTAAACGATTTGAGAAACACATTCATCGCCCAACAAATCGTCAGCGGAGCATCTCTTGAATACATAGCAAAAATAGTAGGACATAGAAGGCTTTCCTCTACCGAACGTTTTCTTACACTCGTGCGTGAAGAAACGCAGAAAAAAGAACACCTCGGTGAGCTATAATAAACTCCATGCATCTCACAATTCATACAGATGGTGGATCTCTCAATAACCCCGGCCCTGCAGCGTGTTCATATATTATTACGAAAGCCGACAAAAGTGTCGTGGAGAAAAAGTTTGTTTTTCTTGGCAATCAAACAAATAACTATGCAGAATATTCCGGAGTAAAAAATGCCTTCATCGCACTTCTACGGCTGAAGGAAAAGCTAAAAATAACATCTCTTTCTTTTATTTCAGACTCTCTCCTTATGGTTAATCAACTGAACGGACTATATAAGGTAAAGAATGAAGGTATCCGGGTTTTTGTTTTCGAAATACGAAGTTTAGAACAACAAATCAACGTTCCCATAACATACAAGCATGTTCTGAGGGAGCTCAATCAGGAGGCCGATGCGCTCGTGAAAGAGTGTCTTGACCCGCTTCATTCCTGAATACGGACAGGCATGATGATGTGAAGATAATCTTTTTCTTTCGCCGTCTTCAAAACAACCGGTGCATCCGGTCTTAAGAGTTCAATAATCACTCTCTCTTCATTTATAGTATTCAAAAATTCCAATAGAAATTTAAAGTTGAATGCGACTTTCATCTCTTCACCCTCAAACTCTATGTCTTGCGTTGTTGAATTATCAGCTCCTCCCTCAACTTTTGGAGAAAGAATCAGCTCCCCTTTCTTAAATTGGCAGATGATAATACTTGAAAAGTCGCGAGCAAATACTGATATGAGTTTTACGTTTCTAATGAGTTCGTTTTTCTCAATAGTCACTGTTGTTTTCTTTTCAACAGGAATAACTCTTTCATAGGGAGGGAAGTCTCCTTCGATAAGGCGTGTAAAATATTCGTCGTTTTCCGTTTTGAAATAAACCATCTTTTCCTTGTCAAGATAGTTCATCGTAATCGTTTTCTTTTCCTTTATGTTGCGCATGAGCTCAAGAAGAAAATCAGCGGGAACGAGCATTGATTTCATTTTCAGTTCATTTTTCAGGTGGAATAGAGACAGCCTAAATCCGTCTGTCGCCACAATATCCATATCTCCCTCCTTCTCCACAAAGTTTATTCCGCTTAAGACCGGTCGGGATAAATCTCGCGAGGCTGAAAAAAGGACAAGTGAAATAAGCTCCTCAAACTTCTTTACTTCGATTATTTGCCCTTCTCCTTCAACAGCAGGGGGGGTAGGAAAATCTGAGTTGGGTAAAAGAGAGAAAGTTCCCTTTGTTTTCTTTTGAGACACCAGAATTTTGTCCTTCTCCAGGATCAAAACAACCTCCCCCTCGTTAAGCAGGGAAATAAATTCCGTAATTTTGTGAGGGTCAAGGAGAAATCTCATGTCTTCCTCTACCCCGGAGTCAAGGGAAGTATGGAAAAACGTATTTAAGTTGGTTGAGTACACATTTAGTTTTCCCTTCTTGTTAAGAAAGAGTATTCCTTGTAGTCCAGCTGTTGCTCCTACACGGGATGAGGTAAATCGACTTGCCTGCATTATTGCTTTTAGTATTTTTTCCTTATTTGTTGTTATCTGCATATTTAGTTATATATAAATAGTAGTAGTAGAGTGTGTGCATAAGTGTATAAAATGCTTTTCTTCTTTTCAACACAAGACAAAGCGAATAGTTGTTCTGTGTATTGAGTGTGGGGGCGGTGTGTATCATGAAAGGGATTGGACAACTCTATCAATCTGTTGTTGCAAGGTCGGATCTTTCATACAGAGCCCATTTATCTTTTCGTAGGCATACATTACTGTTGTGTGATCTTTTCGTCGCAGAGTAAGTGCTATTTCCTCATACTTCATGTGAAGCTCTTTTCGGAGTATATACATTATTATTTGGCGCGGGAAAGCAATTGCATCACTTCTCATAGGGCTTTTTATGGTCGAGTGTTTTATTCCATAATAAGAGCAAACGGCATTTATCACATCCTGTGGAGACACGCGCCTCATCTTTTTCTCAGATGTCCCCTGAAAGTAACTGTCGATTTCTTCAAGATCAATCTCTTCTTTTTTTCCTAATATTCGTGCATAAAGTGACAGGAGCGTTCCTTCTAGTGCTCGGGAATCAGTTATCTGTTCAGCCACTATTTTGGCGGCCTCCATCTGAATCTTGATGTTCTTTTCTTTAGCCTTAATGAGGAGTATTGCAGTTCGTAGCTCAAAATCTGCAGGCTGCAAATCGACAATTAATCCCCCGGAAAATCGAGACCTTAAGCGATCCTCAAGATTTTTAATTTCATGTGGCGGTCTGTCTGAGGTAAGGATTACCTGTCCTCCCGCACCAACAATCGTATTAAATGTGTGAAAAAACTCCTCCTGGATTGTTTGCTTGCCTGCTATGAATTGAATATCGTCCACAATTAATACATGGAGCGTTCTATACTTCTTTCTAAATTGTTGTGTTGTTTTATTTTGGATAGACTCGATGAGCTCATTTGTAAATCTATCTCCCGGACAGAAAAGAATACGGCTCTCCTGATTATGTTCAAGAACAGTGCGAGCTGCAGCTTGTGCAAGGTGTGTTTTCCCCACCCCCACCCCCCCATAAAAAAACAGTGGATTATACGAACGACCAGGGTCTTTTGAAACGGCTTGTGCTGCTGCGAAGGCAACGCCATTAGAGGAAGATACCGCAAAGTTTTCAAACGTATATTTGCTATTTAGGCCGGCGCGTCCAAACAAATCCTCCATCGGCGGCACGTAGGTTAGGAGGGGGTCCTCCGCTTTCTTTGTACTTTGTTTGACGATAAACTCTGCATGGATGCTTTTTTTAAAGTATGCGGAAAGGGCTAGTTCAACCTCAGTTCGTTTTCCTGCAAAGTAAGAGCTCATGCCTGGGCTAGCGGCAACAATAACTACTTTCGTATCGGTAACCTCATGGAGAGTGGTTTGGTTAAGAAGGGACAGGAGGATGGAGTTTTTTATTGAGTGGCCTCCATAAAACTCGAGAAACCCTTTCCATGTGGACTGTAACATAGACCCGTGTATAAAATGTGGATAACTTATCCACAAATAATAAACATCTTCACAACAAATAGCAAGGGGAACAAACCCTCTATAAACCAGTACAATGTATAGTACGTTTTATGAAAAACTCTCTTCTTGAGCTTTTCTTTCCACGGTTTTGTATAGGATGTGGGTATGTGGGGGCTTATATTTGCCCCACCTGTGAGGCTGCCATGAAGAGGACAGGAAGGCCCCGCTGTTTTTATTGTCGTAAGCCAAGCCTTCTTGGGATGACTCACCCAAGCTGTAAACACAAAAACGGAATCGACGGATTTCTCTCCCTGTATCGCTATGAAGGATTATTTAAAAAGATATTACAAGAGTCAAAATATAGGGGTGCCTACACCGTGCTTACAAGCCTACTCTCATTTCCCCAACAAAGCATCTTGCAGGATACCACTAAATGGAGGAAGCTGTTTAATCCGCATAGTGTCAGCGTCCCACTTCATCCCCAAAGAATAAGAGAGCGTGGTTTTAATCAATCGGAAATCATTTCTACGCACTATTTTGACAACATGTTTCCACGGGAGCCTCTCCTTACAAGAGTGATAAATACAGAGCACCTTGCCAATATAGGCGACAGAACAAAAAGAAAAAAACACATACATGGCGCGTTCAAATATGTCGGAAACAAGACGCCATCAACGGTTATCATCGTTGATGATGTTGTTACGTCAGGCTCAACCATCCTTGAATGTTGTCATACCTTGAAGGAGAATGGTGTACAGACCGTTTTGGCATTTTCACTTGCAAGAGGGTAACTCAGTTATAATAAGAGTATAAATTATGCAGTAATTGGTATATTATACTCATATGGAAAAAGCATCAGCCCAAAAAGTGGAAATTTCGGTAAAAACCATCCTTATAGGAATTGGAACCCTCCTTCTTTTAAAGTTTGCTTGGGACATGAAGGATCTGCTTTTATCTCTTTTTATCGCATATATTGCCATGAGCGCTGCAAAACAACCAGTCGAGGCACTCACAAAAAAAGGGTTTTCCCGAGGAGTCGCAGTTCTTCTTGTATTTCTTTCCTTCTTCATTGGTATGGGGCTTATTTTCTCTCTTATCGTTCCTCCCTTCGTGACGGAAATGACCCTCTTTATTAAGCATTTTCCGCGCATCGTGGAGAGTGTGCGCAAAACCCTTCCTGTCAACCTTGGTTCGTTTTCCATTACACAATATATTCCTAATGTAACCAATAATTTCTTCGTTGTTATCAGGTCGCTGTTTTCAAATGCCGCTTTTTTTGTTTCCACGGTATTTTTCAGTATTTATCTCACACTCGATTCAAAAATAACCACCTCCCTTTTTTCCAGGTTTGTTAGTAGCGCCCAACTGGAACGCATAGTCAAGATTGAAACAAAAATAGAGAGACGGCTTGGACAATGGCTTTTGGGAGAGCTGTTTCTCATGTCAATCATCGGGGTAACCACTTATATCGGTCTGTTACTTCTTGGGGTAAAGTACGCGCTTCCCCTCGGAATCATTGCGGCTTTGCTTGAGGCGGTTCCTAACGTCGGCCCCACGATTGCGGCGATACCTGCTTTTTTCGTTGGATTTTCTCAGTATCCGCTCCTCGGTCTTTTTACCATTATCATGGCAATTGGTATTCAGCAGTTTGAAAATCATATTGTAGTTCCGATGGTTATGCGGCGAGTTATAGGTCTTCATCCAATACTTACCCTCATCGTTCTTGTCGTTGGCGGAAAATACGGAGGAGTAATGGGAATATTGTTTGCCATTCCCCTTGCCCTCGTCGTAGAGACGATAATAACAGGATTGCAAGACTAAGCGGTTAATATTCGGTATAAATGCGGTAAATATGAAAATCTATATTCTTGGTGGTGGTTTGACGGGTCTCACTGCCGCACTCAGTCTTTCGCATTCAAAAAATTCCATAGTCGTAATCGAAAAAGGGGAGCGAATGGGAGGATTGGCTAGTGGGTTCAAGAAATCAGAATGGGACTGGGAGCTGGAACGCACATATCATCACATTTTCAAAAACGACACGGCGATTTTGGATCTAGCCAAAGAAATAAATTTCCACTCCTTTACCTTTTCTACCCCTCTTACAGCCTCACTTTTTGGGAATAGAGATAATTACCGCATATTTCCCGTAGATTCCCCGAAAGACTTTTTGCTGCTTCCAGAGCTTTCTCTTTTGGGAAAAATAAGAGTAGGGTTTACGGTGATATTCCTGAAATTTTCACCCTTTCTCCCATGGTTTGAGAAAATAACATCTTCTGATTTTCTTAAGAAAACGATGGGTGGGGAAGTGTGGCGCGTCATGTGGGAACAGCTTTTTCGGAATAAGTACGGGAAATATGCGGAGAAAATTCTTGCTACGTTCATTTGGGCACGCATCAATAAAAGAACGCAAAACCTCGGATATCCAACGAAGGGCTTTCAATCCTTTATCGATACGCTCGTACATGAAGATCAAAAACGGGGTGTCTCGCTTATCGGGTCGGCATCAGTTGAATCTGTTAAACAAAAAGGGGAGAGGTATGAAATAAAAACAATCAACCAAAAAGGGGAGTCGGAGATTCATATGGCAGATATGGTAATTTCTACGCTTCCATATCCTTTATCATGTAACGTGTTAGAGCCTGTCCTTGGAAAATCATATGTCGATGAACAAAGTAAACGTAAATATCTTTTTGCCATCAATCTTATTCTCAAAACAAAAAAACCACTTCTTAAAAATACGTACTGGCTTAATGTGGCAGCAAAAGATGTTCCCATTATGTGTATCGTGCAGCACACAAACTTCGTCAATTCAAAGAATTATGGAGGAGATGAGATTTGTTATGTAGCTTGGTACGTAGATCATGAGAGCGAGCTCCTTAAGAAAAATGAAAAAGAGATGTTGGATTTCGTTCTTCCACACCTGAAGAACATTGCTTCCGACTTGAAAGAAACTCCGGAGGTAGTTGCCCTATTTAAGGCACCTTTCGCCCAGCCCATATTTGATGCAGAGTTTATAACGATTTCTCGTTCATTTTCCACACCGGCAAAAAATATTTTTATCGCTAATATGGACATGACGTATCCGTATGATAGAGGAACCAATTATGCAGTACAATTAGGAAAAGATGTTAGTAATTTTATCCCCAAAACACTATGAATGCACGATCAATTGGACTATCTCTAGTATTTGCTGCCGTCTTTTTATTTGTCATAAAAACATTTGATATCTCTTATCCACTTAAGGTGAGTTTAAGCAATACTTCACAGGAATTAGCCGTTGTTGGGGAAGGGAAAGTGGATGCAGCGCCTGACACTGCCTTCATTGATGTGGGGATAACGGTAAGTAATGTGAAGACCGTACAGGAAGCACGAGAAAAGATAGATACAATAAACAACCAACTTATCGAGTCTGTAAAAAAACTTTCAATTTCACCCCAAGACATAAAAACCACAAACTATTCAATCTATCCCACATATACATATGAGAATAATGTAAATAAAATAACCGGTTATGATGGGAACGCGACAATTACAGTCAAGACAAAGAAAATGGAATCGGTTCCCCTTATTATCGAAGCCGCAACACAAGCTGGTGCAAACCAAATAAACAACACACGATTTGTGATTGATGCGCCAGAGAAATATAGAGAGAGCGCTCGTGAAAAAGCGATTAAGAATGCAAAAGACCAGGCAGAAAAAATGGCCAAGTCTTTAGGAATAAAATTGGGGAAAATCGTCAATGTGGTTGAATCGACAAATAGCAGAGTAGCCCCAATGGACGGAATGTCATATGCGAAGATGAGTGGAGGAATCGGAGGAGGGGGAGGAAGCCCTGCGCTTGAGCCAGGATCTGAGACGGTGAGCTCAGTGGTCACCCTCTATTTTGAAAAACGCTAAGCATATCTTGCCTCATATCA
This sequence comes from Patescibacteria group bacterium, assembly GCA_038328135.1. Taxonomy (GTDB): domain Bacteria; phylum Patescibacteriota; class Microgenomatia; order UBA1406; family GWC2-37-13; genus JAKBEU01. The sequence goes on from JBBQLR010000016.1 coordinate 17,855, forward strand.
AGTATAATACAACTTAATCGGGACGTAGTTCAGATGGCTAGAACGTGCGCTTTGGGAGCGCAAGGTCGCGAGTTCAAGTCTCGCCGTCCCGACTTCGCCCACTAAATCTTAAGCGAAAGCGGGCTTCGCCGGGCAATGCCCGACGCGAATCTTTTTCTTCTGTATAATATTCTTTATATGAATATCCAAAAAAAACCATACCTCGTCATTCCTTATTTAATTGAGCAACCCACATGGGGAGGAGAGTATATTTGTGAAAAAAAACGTTGGCTCGATAAACCCGACTTGAAAGGCAAAAAGATAGGACAAAGTTATGAGCTTTATGGCAAGTCACTTCTTGCACTCGATATAGTTTCCTCTGAAGATACGTTGTTTTCTCCAAGAGGAAAAAACACTATTCCTGTCTCCTCATTTTCTGAAGTTGCCCCCTTTCCCTTAATAAAATTCACCCAAGCGAAAGGAAATTCATTTCAACTTCACGTTCCTACTGGAGTTAAGGATGAGCAGTGGCATTCAAAGGCTGAATCATGGTATTTTTTTGAGGGTGGTAAAGTGACGTTTGGAATAAATACGTCAAAAGATATTGGAATGTATAAAAAAATATGCGTATTGATTGAACAAAAAATGAAAGAGTTGAGCGAGAAACTGATTGGGAAAAAAATAACAAGAGACGAGGCTGAGAAGGAAGCAAACCAATTTATTAAGGAACAAAATCCCTGGAATTATGTTAACGTACATGAGGTAAAGGCGGGCGATTCGGTTGATTTGAGTGGGGGAGGAATTCACCACTCATGGGAAGAGGATGAGGAGAATCATCCTCTCGGTAATATCGTATATGAGGTTCAACAGGACGTGATGGACCCGATATCGACCCTAAGATCTTTTGATCAAGGTAAATTTTTGAATGACGGGACAATCAGAGAAATTCAAATTGAGACATATTTTAAATACCTCGATACAAACAAAGAGCGGAATATACTTAAAATTCGACAGAACGAAGCTTTCCTTTTTAATACTCCTTATTACATTCTTAAAAAATGGGAAATACAAAATAATAAAGAGATGTCAGCAGAGAAATCATTTCATCATTTATTCGTGAAGGAGGGAACGATGACGGTGCGTTCTGTAGAGGGCGAAGTGTTCGTCTCTCGCGGACATTCCTGCTTTATTCCAAAGGGCGTGAGCTATACAATAGAAGTGTCTGGAAAGACAGAAATATTACAAACATCATCCCAATAACCAATGAAAATAATATACTCAAAAAACCGCGATTGGGAAGCTGAGGAATCACAACTTGCGCCTTATATTGCCCATTGTAGGGAAGTGATTCGTTCACGAGACTTTGAGTCTC
>JBBQLR010000017.1:0-18454 GCA_038328135.1 Patescibacteria group bacterium
CAGAAGCTTTTAAAGGCGACCGAGCTGCAATAGAGTGGATGGCGGGTATGTTTGGAAAAAACTCTTCAGAAATTATTACTCAATTTTTAAACGCACATATTGAAATCGGACAGGATAAAAAAACCTTTGTTGCAGAGAGAAAAGATAAAGTGAATAATCTTTCTTCTCATGAAGAAGATTTGCTGACATTCTTAACAACTAAAGAAGCCGCCCCCGTAATTACTCCTCATAATGAACAAAATAAACCAATTGTAATTGATGTAGATCCAATAATCACTATTACACCTCACGAAATTGAAAAACTTGCACAGCTCAGTGCAAAGCCTGAATTAACCACTGTCGGAAAAGATGTTGATGGAAAAGATATCAATGTCCATCTTGGTTTCCCAGATAAAAAAGACGCCCACGGACATATTATATTTCCCTCTGAACCACATATATTTATCGCCGATAATCTTGCGATAACCGATAAGAATCACAATGAAGTTTTGAAAAAAGTGTGTGTTATTGCCGCACATGGTATACGGACTGCAGATGATACATGGAGATTCCTTAATCAACAAGAAATATATAAAACAGTTTCAGCGTACAATGATTATGCGAAAAAAAACGGGCTTCCCCCTATTGAATTTATTATGTCATGTAACGAACCGAGCAAAGCACAAGTAAATATTGTTTCAATTAATACGGGGAATGGTACCATTGTCCAGAGTGATAATTCCTCTATTCGTGTATCTCTTTACAATGAGCCAACCACAGGCGAACATGGTGCAACCGCGAGTTATCAAAACGGAGAATTTATCGGAATTGATGACTTAATAAAACGAAAAAATGGAAAAGAGAGTGGAATTATTGACGAGATAGACCAACACATACAACATGCTGCAGAATATTTATATTTACTTGATGAAGAAGCCGCCAAAATAGCAGTTGATGAGAAAACGGGAAAGATTGCCATTCCTCTTCCCCCTAGCTCTCCCCCTATTCACCCTGAACTTGATGAGTTTAAAAATAAATTCGATATATTACAAAATACGTTTGATGCCCGAAATAAAATATGTATAACCAGTCTTAAAAAAACGAAGGGTGTTATCGATGCTCAGTCTTATATGGGAGCAATAGTTGTGACCTATGACTCATCCAAAAAAACTCCTCAGGCATTGCCTTATATAACTTTTGATGATAATATGGATAATTCGCGTGGGAGATATCGTAAAACTTCAAAAGATAACCTTGGTGTTGTGATAATTGATATCAACCCAGCTAAACGAACAGATAAAGTGACTCCAACTGTGACTGCAACTCATGAGTTACAACACCATGCAACCGCGATGACTGATTATCTTATTGCAGGAGATATCCCCATGGCTTCCGGATATCGAGCAGGCCGCAATGAAAGCCTATTTGGCAACCAACATATCCAGACGTCTGACGATCTTTTTGAAAAAGATTTTCCCATTTACGAAAACATTCTAAATAGATCCTTAACTCGAAATGATACTAAGGACATTAGAGATCAACTAAGCTATCTTGATGAACTCCATGCTTCTTATATGCAAAAAAAAGATAACTGGTTCAGCGCTTCGAACAATGTCTATGCCCATGGAGGAACAGAGCATAATAAACATTGGGAATTGGTTGGAACAAATCCAACAGACATAGCTGCATCCAAGCGATTGTTTGACTACATGCAGGGTTTCCATTACTTATCCCGAACAAGAAATAGTTGGTCAGCATCGATTCAAAACCCAACTCCGGAACTACAGGCATTTTTCACTGGGTTTAATACACTTTATAACAAAGCCGGCTCATTAATCGGTGCGGGTAGAAGTATACAGCAAGTGGAGCGGATGGTAGCTGATGAATGGAACGCTCTCAAAGCGGAGTATCCTGAAACATTCCTGAAAAATAAGGCAAATTTTGTCAAATCATTCACTGATGCAGAAACTTCTGGGACATCACTTCCTGGAGTATCCACATTTTTGTTTGGATAATTAAATATCCAAAAGATGTTGAAAACTCAGATTGCTAGAAGGTCAGACTATTACAGTTGTTTACTTATCGTTAAGCAACCGGTGCTGGGGGAAGATGGTCTATATCTACTTTTTCTTTTTTCAACTCCTCTGCTGCTTGTTGAGCCGCTATTTCCTCTTGCTGTTTTTTCCAAACAGGATACAGGTATGCTGCTCGGAAATTAAGAAGCGCTGTTGCGATTTCGACTGAAACATTTTCTATTTTTGAGCGAAAAAAAGAATTAAGCTGCTCATCGGGAACCTTGCCTTCAAGTAGTTTGTCAAGTTCGATGACGTCCTCGTCGCTCAACATGCTAACAAAATGCTCATTTATGGCTTCATTTACTTTTTTTATGAGTAAAGCTCGTACTGTGGAGAGCGTTTGAGGTATAACTTCTGGATCTTTTCTCTCTTCAATAAGCTTATCAACAAATGTTGCAATAGCTATCTGGTCCTGCAACTGTGTTTTGTAATCGCTCACATCTTGTTGATTTACCATAGGCATATATTAATAATAGATTTATAACGTTCTATTTGCAATGGAAAACTATTTTGTCCCTTGAGCGGCTGATGTGGCCTCTGTTTCTTCTGGTACTGGCTCTTCTTCTGCTTTTTTCTTAGCCCTTTCCTCAACTATTACTTTTTCTTTTGCTTCTATGGCATCCTTAAGTTTTTTCTGTTTTTGTGTTTCAATGAGGGTATCTATCTTTTCCATTTCCTCAGCCCCAAATGGAGCCACTCCAAGTAATCTTCCTTCCCTCAACTTCATTTCATGAATTAACTTATTTTTCGCTTCATTTAGTTCTCTTTCTTTTTGTTTCTTCTCATTTGTATCCCCCTCATTTTCGAATGCTCGCTTTGCTTTTTCATATACAACGAGAGCATCTTCACTTCTCTTAAAGCGGCTATTTGCATCCCTTTTTTCATTATCTTTACTATACTTCCCAAAGCTCACTCCCTTTTCATATCCGAGCTCTTTCATCATCTCTCCTGAGAGAGCATATGCTCTTGAGTCAACTTCTGCTTTTGTTTCTTTTGCAATCTTCTCTTTTTCATCAACGGTCAGTTCGGTATTATTTGAAGCTGCCGGAATGGCTGATTGGGCTGCCGTCTGTACCGGTATTGTGTTTTTTGGATATTTTCCTGTGCCTATCCCCTGCTCAACATTTGTTCTTCCCATGGGAACTGGTGGGAAAATCAAAGGAATACATATTTGGTATGGTTGCACAGGAGGAGCGTCAATCACATACGATGCCACATTTGTGGTTACAACATTTGTGATTGGCGCATCCACTTTAATTGTAGGAATTTCAGTTGTAATCGGAGGCGTTGTGGTTGTATGAGTTATAGTCATATCACTCAGTGGTGCTTGCCCACGAACTACTCCGAAGTCATACATTTTCCCATTGTCACCTAATACCGAAGAAGTAGCTGTCCCTGAATAAGGAGAATCCTTTGCTGTTAAGTGTAGGATATCTTTTGTGAGACTATTAAATTCTGTTCCTAATATTCCATCGGGGTGCGTTTTAAGATTCCCCTGATCAACAAACATTTTTGCCACTTCTCCATAGGTAAATGTATGTCCTTGTGGAGTGGTGAAGGTATGTGTATCTGATGGATCCAGACGCATTGCATCGTTTAATCCGTCATGGGCTGCTGAATAATTTGCTGGTACTGCAATTTCTCCATGACCTGGAACTGAGAGAGTGAAATATAGCTTATTCTGTGCCATCACATCTTCTACATGATAGCTGACAGTGGGATCATGACGTGGGAAAAATATATTTCCTCTCCCTGCTTGAAGAACATATACAGCTTCGCCCGTGTCATGGTTTGTTTCCTTGTAGTCATAAATGGGTCTATGCCAATCTGGGCTGTTTCTATCAGATTCGCCATACAAGGACTGTCGCTGAGTATGAATATTATAAGTATCATGTTTTGCTTCGAATAATCCATCATTGCCAAGGACATGGATTTCTTGTGTCGATGAGCTTCCACCTACTGTACTAGTCGCTATTTCAAGCTTCACTCCCCCAAGATATGTTCCTCCCGTTATCGTTCCATTGGCTTCGATGTGAGCATTATTTACGAGGATAATATTTGGATTTGCATCAGTTACGAGATCGCTTTGGCCAGATGCTGAGTCTTTTACCCAGTGAGTACCCTGTGGAACATGCATTGCGTGACCATCAAATGTTTGAATAACCGTAGTTCCAGTTGGAGTAAAGTCAGTTTCCGTATGTGGTGCAGCTACGCTACTAATTTCATGTAAAGATATTCCATTTGATTTAAAATCCGCGATTGCGTCATTATTAATTATATGGCCAGCTGCATCAGCTTCAACCAATTTTCCGTCAACAACGCGGAGATCGATTCCTGAAAGATCTTTTACTATATGTCCATCAAGATCAACAATCTTATCGGTGCCATGAGGACCTGGAACGTATTTATAATCACCTGGGAGCGTGATATGCACTCCATCAATAACTTCATCATGCGGTGGGAATCGAGACACCGATTGGGTAACTGAATCTAACTGGTGACGGACATTCAAAAACCCATCTTGAATGGGGCTCAATGCATGTGTGGGTACTGAAGTACCAGTAATTATGCCTCCCCACTCACTACTCCATGTTGGTAATCCGTCATAGATTGCATGCTGAACTTCTTGAGCTACGCCGTTTAGAATTTGCAATTCAGCACCCATGATTGCGCCACTGATTGGAGAGATGAGGGCGGATTGCAAGACTACTGTTCCTGCTCGTTTCAAAGCAAGTTTACGAAGAACCTTTTCCTTAGAACGGATGCTTTGTTCTTGTTTTACGGTTTCTTTCGCTTCACTATAATAGGCCTTAATCAATTGATTTACCTCATTTTTTTCCATGCTCAGTCCTGCACTGTTTTTAAATATATTATTTCCGTTCTGCAGCCACTTAATAACCTCAGATCGAGCACCAACTCTCAGTTGTGCCTCAGCGAGCGCTGAGAATTTTTCAAATAACCCAAGTGTTTGTTGATCTGCACCGTACACAAGTTGTTCTCCAGTCGAGACAACATCAGTTCCACCAAAATCTGGGTGTGAAACCTTGTAAAGTGCCGCTTTTTGTATTCCGGATAATACAGCACTCTTTAATCGTAGATACTGTTCATTGCGATTTAATTCATCATATTTAATGAAATTTTGGGTAGTGAATTGCAGATGTCTCGTTCCTGAAATATCGGCAATGCGCATACGTGCGTCAGCCTTTGATACCTCACGGAGTAGTTGATATGCCTCTCTTTCTGTAAGTTCACCTGGTGGTTTTGAAAGAAGAACTTCAATTTGTGAGGATAGTGTATCGGCATGTACCATCTCTCCCTCATTAACAAGCGCGCTACGCATTTCCTTTCGGATTGAAGCATCTTTTGAATCTTTTTTTCCAAGAGCAATTTCTCGAGATACTTGAGCCACTTCTCCCCTATATCTCCCTCTGAAAAGCTCTACTCCGCCAATTCGCAAACCCATTTCCTTTGCAGCAGTCATTCCCATCACTCCTCCCATTCCCCCAATTACCTTCGATGCAGTGCTTACCCCAAATAAAGCACCGCTGCTTACCGCACCGAGCGCAAACGCACCTCCATAGGTTGCAATATCAGAAACAATAGCTCCAACTGCCAACCCTACACCATGTGTTCGTTCATCTGCATTAAACAGTTCTCGCTCTGCCATATTTTTCAATACCTTTTCTCGAAGTGCTCCCATGGGGCTTTCTCCACCCTCAGCCCCCCATCGCGATTCAGCTGCGACTAGAGTTATCCTAAATTCATTCCATTTATCCAGTTCTTGTATAACATCATACTTTGATTTTCCCGATTCTCCAAGAGGTTTGGATAAATCTTTGACAACTGAAAGGATATTGGAAGCAAGTTCGATACTTTTACTCAAATCGATTTGTGTACTTCCGCTCGACTCCGTTTTTCCCAGGTAGTTAATTTTTGCAACAAGACGTGTTTTTGCTTCATTTGTCAGTCTGTCTTTCCGATCTAAATCCGTTTCCGCGTTAATACTTTGCATTGCGGTGAAATATTCGCTTATCGCTGTCTTTATGGGTGTTTCGAGTGGTGAGTTGTTAGCTTCTTGAGTTTGTTCACCTCGTCTCAATGAACCAAGGGCAATTCTAGTCCCTACTGCATCTTGCTCATTCAAAGCGCGATTGAAAATAGCCTCAATAAAGGGATCACGACTTCCGGGTTGATTATCAATTAAGCTATCTTCCAACCACTGTTTTGCAAAATGCTGTTCAGCTGTTTCTCCCAGGGTTGTTACGCGGGCCAAACCATTTCTGATTCCCCATCCTAGTTTGCTGAAAAATCCCTGTTCTCCCTGTTCTTTAAGTAGTTTTTTCCCCTCAGTAAGTGATTTGTCAATAAGTTCTGACGTGAGTTCGATTGGAATGCGCATTTGTCCATCTATCACCTCTCCTCTTACAAAGTGGCTTTTAAGCGTTATGTCCATCCTGTCAACAAACCGTCTATTTTGTTCTCGAACAGACTCTCGTGCGAGCCCATTTCTCCAAATATTTTGTACTGGGTGAAATACGCTCTTAAACACACCACCAAGAAGTGGTATGCGATAGATCCCTCTCAAAATTGCAGATTTAGATTCCCCTACCCGTTCAGCTACAGACATCATGTGATCGGTATGGTTATTATTACTTTTTATGAATCGGCCATTTTCACTCGCCAATACAACTTTCGCCTGCAAATCATTTTCAGTTAAAACTTAAGGTGGAGCAACAGGCAATTTTGGATCTTTTGGTTTTGGTTCACCTTTATCGTCCTCCGGTGCTGGTGTGAGTTGTTCAGGATCGGCAAGTTTTTTTAAGATTTCGGCTTCATTTCCCTTTTTATGATAGATTTCCCCAAGATCCACCGCGCCTGGCGCCTTCTTTTTTGGCAATATGAGTTCACGCCTCACTACCAAATCTCTTTTCCCTTGAATCCAATCTTCTTTCCTGCGAGCTTCGTCATTTGAGTTGTGTGAAGCACGATATAAATCGTCATCATGCCTTCCTAATGCTTCAAGCTGAGTTCTCGCTTCCATGAGCTCTCCTATTTTCGTAAACTTCTTTCCTGTGCCGTTTTTTTCTGCTCTATCTGCGAGAGGAATGTCTTTATATAACTTACTATTGTTAAAGAGAACATCTCGCAATGTCTGGAATTTCGTAATATCATCAGTATTGTTTGCAGCTCTTGCCTCCGCTATTTTTGCATCTAAAAATGTGATGATACCCTCAACTGGAATTCCCTCTTGGATAAAATGCTGTGGTATTTGACCTTTAGAGCGGACATCGACTCGAATATGCCAATCATTATTTGGATTCTCCTGGGCCGTAGTGCGAGCTTGCTTTGTATATTGATACCGTGCATATTCCTCTTTTTGATCTTGAGTAGTAAGCGTAGCTAGATTGATTGCATCCATTTTCTCCTTATACAGTTTGAACGCTTCCTCAAACGCAGTTTTTACGTCTTCCGGGTTTACCTCTACTTCAGGAGTTACAAATGAACTGTCATAGCGTCCTGGAGCCTTATTCAAAAGCACTGATACTGCATTTAATGAAGTGAGCTCTTGGTCCCTATTGGGCTTCTTCCCATTTGAAACATCCTCAGCACTAGCCGCAAGTGCAGTAAGCTCACTATTTGCATTTTCACCAGCTGCAGATAGATGGGTTCTTAAGGCCTCAACCACTCTTTTTGTATAAGGTAGTTCATCCTCTCCCGTTTGTTGTTTTAAATCCGTTATTAAGGGATCGATCGATGTTGAAGATTTTATTTGTTCTATTACCTTTTGAAGCCAAACGACGTTTTCTTGATATTCAGTACTCTTAATATAGTCCTCTACTTTCACAGAACGTGATGTATCATCTATATACTCTACTTTCCCTACTTCCTCAACCTCGACTTTTTTAAGTGATACTACTGCTTTCGTTTCAGCTCCTGCAGCTGCATGATTCTCTGTGGTTTTATCTACAATTTCAGTTAAGTTTTCACCCTTTAAGTCGCCGGGGATAAGACTATCTATTTTTGCCTTGTCTCCTACGATAACTTTTTCACCTGGTTTGAGTTGAGTTTCTGTGGCTACTTCACTTTTTCTTCCTTCAGAATCAATTATCACTATTGAAGAAGATGTAGTGCCATTTTCAACAGATAGAACGCCTTTTTTATCGATTAACCCAACTACGACATGTGACGCTTTAGCCTCCGTTCCATTTCGTTTACTGTTTAATTCTAGAATTTTTTGCGCCATCACCTTAGCGATTTGGTCTTGAGTCTTTCCTTTTAAATCAATCCTTGCAAGTTCATTTGCTAAAACGGTTATCTGTATTGCGGAGGTTATGCCGGTTGCCGATTCACTACTTGCAGATCGAAATAGTATACCTGAATAAGGCCCTTTTGGTCCAGTTAGTTTTTGAATAACTGCATCGACTTCTAACACATCGTCTACGGTATAAGCCTTTTCTCCATTTTGTATTTTAGCCTTCGCTAAATCATCGACTATTGCCTGTGCATTTACTTTTTTTTGATCTTCAGTGAGCGGTTCACCTTTATCGCCACGTTCAAGAAACGCTATTTGTGCTTTATTACCTGCACAGATGGCTTCTTGATGTTTACCAAGCTTTCCAACGGAAGAAGAAATAGCAAACTCAGCAGGTTTTAGTGCTTCAACAGCGCGTGCTGATGGGCCCGCTCCTGATTCTCCTGTTGCTAAACTCATATATATTTTACTGTTTTATTTATTAGGTGCGTAAGAATGTAATAATTAAGATTAATGTAATAGTATCCAACTGTCAACGACCTATAGAATATTCTTACCCCATCTGCCCACCCTTTGCTTTTTTATTTGCTCCGTAGGCTGTATACATCAAAAGAAGGATTGCAAGGAGACCTATTTTTCCTCCACCTTTTATACTATCTTTCGCATCTTCGAACTTGATTGTTTTATGTGCAGCTTTTGCAGAAGCGATACTCATTAATTTATCTTTCTCTTGAATGGGGATATCGGTATTCTTTAATATTCCTAACATACCAACTTTTGGGTCACTAATCAGCTTATCCAATAAACCCAAGGGGTCTTTCATTGCTTCTACTGTTTGTTCTTCTGAAAGATTTAAACCTTTTGTTAATCGAAGCACCATTCCAGACACATAGTTTACTTGCCGTTCCGCAGGTGTTCCGATTTGTTCTCTTTCTTCTTTAAGTATCTTAATTTTATCATCTATGGTTTTTTTAGATGCCTCTGCCGCATCAAGATTTCGTTGTACAGTGGCTTTTTCTGCTTCAGTTCCTGCTGCAGTCACCTGAGATTTTGCTACTACAATTTGTAAATCAACATCAAGCGAACTCGAGTTTGACATCGCTAAATCAACATCATATGCAAGTAACCTATCTTCCACAGAAGCATTGGGATCCCTTTGGGTTATCTCAATTTTTTTCTTTTGAGCATCAAGAAATCTCTCTGCTTCCTTCAGAACTCTCGCTTCTTCCGTATATTTTGCACGAGCATGTTTATCTGTATTTTCATCCGTAGCGCTAACTCTTATCTTTTGAAGATTAGTCCTTATAGCTGTAACTGCATCTTGCGCAGCAACTTGCTCTAATACGAGTCTTGCACTATTAAGAGGCCTACCCTCATCGGCCCAAGCTTTTGTAGCATCGGTTATCTTTTTTAATTCAGCCTGTTCAGCCGTTATGTTTGGGGTAATGGGCGCCTCTCCGACCTCAACTGCTATTATTGACTCATCCGTGGGTTGCTCTGATGGCGGTGTGAGTTCTATCGGTGGAGTGGTTGTTTGTGGTTGCTCCCCAGCTGCCTTTTTTCTGAGTATAGCAGCGGCACGTTGTTCTTTCGTAATTCGGGCGCTTAAAACCGAAGCTTCAGCTTGAGCTTGTGCAGCCTCTGCTGTAATTGGATTCCCCGTATTATTTGCTTGTTCCAATAGAGCTGAGGCTTTTCTTTGTACTTCAGTGTAAAGAATCATTGCTCCCGCCACATATCCCTGAGTCATTTCATTATCTTGCCACCCGGGAAGCTTTGCAATTATCTCGCTTGGCTTCTTTCCTGCTTGAATCTTCAAGTTGATGCCATTTTTTTGAAGTTCACCAACGGCTCGCTGTTGCTCTTGGAATTTCTTTTTTACCGCAACACGTATTTCAGCGGCTGGTTTTAATTGTGCGGGAGCTTGTTCAGGTGCAATTACATTCATATTAGGTTGACTTAAACAGCAATACTTTTTTAACCATATTCTGCGCGTCATCATACCTTCCGCTTTTTATTAGGGCTGAAACTGAGTTTATCGCCTTCATCGAATAGTCCTCTTCATACTTTTTCATGACACTAAACACAATCGGAGCAAGCTCGGTGAACTTATCGTCAAGTTTCACGGCATTAGCATATAAATCCTCTAGAGACATTTTTGGTTTGATAAGGAGTAACGTTTCGCGCGCAATTTCTCTTATTCTTTCAGAGGTAGTTGCCTTTTCTTCTGCTAATGTACGGATTATCTTCAAGACCTCACTCTCAATGTATTTACGAAATTCCTCAGCTTTATCATCCATGGTGCTTTAATAGTATCAGATAGAAATCTCTATTTCGACTTGATAAGATTTCTCGACTTCACTTCGTTCCGCTCGAAATGACAAGGGAAAGGCCCACACACTACCCATCTTTACAAACTTATTTATGATATATTTATTCATATGCTCTGCCCAAATTGCGGACAACAGATGAACGTGCGAAACGTTGATAATGAAATCGTTTTGCATTGTGCTACCTGTGGCTCCAGCTTCTTCGATAAGAATGGAATACATAAAATTACTCAAAACTCCGCCCGAATCCTTACCGATGAAGCTCAGGGCCAATATATCTTGGGAAATCAAAAATTATGCCCCAAAGATAAAAGCGTTCTCCTTGAGAAAGTAGATCCGTCCCTACCGAAAAACACCATTTTGCTCGAATGCCCTTCTTGTGAAGGAATTTTTGCCTATCCTGATGATTTGTTAAAATATAAAGGTATAAAGCCAGCCCAACCTCTTGCCTCAGGCGCATTCAAGCTTCTTCCTGCTCCAAAATCGCTCTTCATGCTTGCCACATTTGCGGTGTTATCGCTTGCAGTGCTGTTAAATACTGGTAGCTTCTCAACCAATACCCGCGCTTCAAGCGTTATTGGAAAAGTATTTCTTAATTTATCCACCAACGGAAGTTTCCTTATGGTGAGCTTCGTCACGAAATCGCCTCAAACATCATCAATTATTTTTTATGATGCAAACCAAAAAGAAACGTTCCGTCAAGTCATTTCCTTTTCTCCCACAACGAATCATTCTCTAACCATAAGAGGAACATTTAATAAAGAGCGAGATAGATACTACAAAATACTTTTCTCGGAAACGGAAGAGGCTATCACGAAAATATAATGATAGTCAGTTATTATTTGACATATTAAACAGCATATGATTACTTCTATTAATGTCTTAGTGAATTCGCAATTTAAAATTATATGAGTCATTGTGCTAAAAAATATTCATGAAAAATAGACGAGGGGCGGTTACGACAATTCTCGCAATCGGCGCACTTATACTTCTAGGTGTTACTGCAATTTTTTCTTCATTAAATCTCAATAAAAAACAGACAACAAGCTCGCGTGCGGCTGAAAGTTGCATCAAGCAATCGTGTGGATCTCTCTCTACAAATTCTAATGCAACATATTACTCGAAGTGGGATGATGCGTCAGGTGCGACAAAATATTACACTATAAATTGTGCTCCAGCAAATGAAGCTTTAATGGGAGTGGGAATTTATTGTAAAAGCCAAAATGGGACAGGCGGCGGGGCTCAAGCCGTCATTCCTCCAGCTTCAAACGGTGGAAGTGTCTACTGTGAATTCTTAAGCCTTGGTGAATGTCGTCAAGAAGGTTGTAGTGGTGGCACCTGTACAAAAGACGGGTGTGCTTCTGGTACTGTCCAATGCAAAAAAACAAACACCCCTCCTGCTGCAAATCCTCCTCCAGCAGTTGTAACAACTCCAGCTGTAAACCAAAATCCTCCGAATTGGGGTGTGAATAAAGGCGATGGTTGTGGATCTGGACAATCTGGTCAGGGGGGTAACCAAAATTATCAGTTTGGCTCCTGCTATCAAGGTGCACGCTGTGTACAGTGTCAACATGGAGGAAGATGGCTTGCATATAATTGCTTTGAAACAGATTCTTCCTGTGCCGCCGGTAGCGCAGATCCTGTATTTTGTGCATATCCGAGCGAATTAAAAACATGTTTTAATGGAACTCATAAATGTTGTGAAGGTGGTATGTGTATAAAAGAAGGAAATACCGGGACACCTACAATTCCACTAAGTGAATGTGAAAGTTCGGGAGCTGCCTGCTCGGCATTAACTGAATATTGTGGAAGCTCAAATGGCACCTGTAATCCGGGTGACTCTTTATCTTCTTCAAGTCAAATATGTAATTCGGCAATTGCAGCAAAATGTTGTGTAAAGCCAACCGCAGTTCCCTCACCTATTCCACCGAGCATCACTTGTCCCAACAGCACTTCTGGACTAGGTAATGTGGTATTGAGTGACAGTAATTGCTATACGTGTAGCTATCCTGGACAAACAAATCCATCACTAGTACAGTCGGGAGCATGCCCCGCAACTTCAAAGGATTTATTAGCTCCCCATGATCCTGCAGTTCCTGATGTTTCCGCTGTAAACACTCAAGCGTCAGCATTTACATGTCCAATTGATTACTCTTCCCCTTCGGGTAATAAAGAAATTGCAGGAGATTGTTATTTCTGCTCTCCCGGTTCAGAAGCAATTTTATTAAATAAGGGAACTTGCCCGGTTGCGAACACCAACCCAGGCTGTACACAAGTAAATAAACCTTGCACAGGTGTGAGTGATACAAACTGCTGTGGACTGAATATTTGTCAGGCAACTCCCGATGACAACTACTGCTCTACCCCTCCTGAACCTCCTTCAAAAAAGGAGGCTTGTCAAGAAGGTTTTGCCCGATGTATAACGAGATCAACAAATGGAGCTTCTTTGGAAGTGTGTAGAGGGGGTATCTTTACTTCAGAAAAAATGTGTCCGGGGGGATGTTCTGTACTTATGGATGGAAGTATTTCATGTGCCCAATTTTTGGCCAATAAAACTATTTCTCAAAATGTTTGCTCGGGGAAAAATGAAAATGATTGCTGTGGGATTGGAATCTGTGCTAAAAAAGGTTGGTTCACGTCTGAACTTCAATGTAATGCATGCTCAGGGAGTCTTGAGTGCTCATATGTAAATAGCAAAGGACAGTGTGGAGACCCCAATATCAAACTGCTTGCAACCGAAGACAAAAATAAGCCAGTTATTCGGGAAAATCGTTGCTATGCTTATTTCGATCCAAGTGGTACGGGAGGTAGGTGGATTAATGTTCAACAGAGTATATGCGATGGAAGTGGCAAAAAGATAGATGCCGGAGAAATAGTTACAGCCGCTGTCTCTTCCGAAGATCAATATAATCTCCGTCAGGAAGCTTTTAAAGCTTACCAAAATAATCCAAACGTCGGGACAGGAGATAAAATTTTTGCAGGCGCTATGGCAGCAGGAGACAGTCTGGGATACGGTTGGGGCTGGGTATCAAAGGGATTTAACCAGCTTATCGGTAATGTAACTAATAGTAAAGCGGGCAACACAACAGCTGAACAAACAAGCTCTTTCGGAAATTATTACCAAGCAAATATGGCTGCAAATGCAGCGACTCTTGAAACTACAGGAAAAGAACGGACAGTAGATTTATGGCAAGCAACTCAAACTGGATTAGCTGGAGGCTTGGAATATACCAATATGCTTTCGTTTGGTTTGCTAAATACGGTAACCGGCAATTCAGTCGAAAAGGCAAAGGAAGCACTTCTCACAAATGCTTATGGAGATAATAAAACAGAACTAGCGGCTGCGCAAGGTGCTATGGCGGCGGGACTTGACGTCACCAATACAGTAGCTCTCCTTGTCCCCGTTGGTAAAGGGATACAAGGAGGTGGCGCCGCATTAAAAAATGCAGGAACAAACCTCGCAGGAAAAAGTAGTAATGTGGTTGTAAAAGCTGCAGCAAATACCCTCGGCGGAACGGGAAATATATTGAGCACCACAGGAAAAGTATTTCAAGCCGCTTCTCCTGAAACATGGGCTGCAGGTTTTATTAAAAATGCTCCTATCTCAACGGCTGTTCAAGCTACCGTAGCAAAAACAAGTGCTCAAGTTGCACAAACTGCAGCTGCAAAAACAGTAAATGCGGCAGCAAGTGCAGCTAATACTTTTTTAGTCGGAAATCCTATAACAAAGCCTGTGGTAAATGTTGTCGTGGTTACTTCAAAAGTAACCACGAAAGTAGCTGAAACAGCGTTTAATTTAATGGTTCCTCGGTCGGCTCTTACCTATACTGAACAAGAGGTATTTGATTTGTTGGCAAGAGACCTCAAATTGGGTTTGGTTGATAGTAAAACTGCTCTGGCACGATTAAATAATACATATCACATAAAGTTTAATAATGTAGCAGAAGCCGATGCATTTATTAATAAATTTTCAGCAGGTAATATTGTCGATGAAGCGACCATGAAAGGCCTCAGGGAGGCTGTAGTTACAGCTCATCCCGATGTTCAAACAGCGCTCGCAGATGTGCATACACAAACAAATAGTAGTCAGACAGACTTAGCAGCAGCTCAAACACAGATTGCGGAGAAAACCGCTGAGATTGCCAAAACACCTAAAAAAAACCTCCTTGTATTTAATAACCCCAAATATACCGAAGCGCAAGCGCTCCTTGAAAAAGCTAAACAAGCAGAAGCAAAAGCCCTTGAAGACTTGGCTTCTTTGGAAAAACGAGCACTCGAAATAAGAACTCAACAATTTATCGTGCCACCGGCAACTTTTGTAGATGACCCCGTAGGGTGGATTGCAGCTAAATTAAAAGGGAATAAAAAAACAGAACCTCTCGCGCAAAAACCAGCTACAGAAGTTCCTGTAGCAAAAGCACCAGTAGAGCCAGTAGCACCAGCAAAAACAGCAGCTAAACCTGTTGCAGAAGCACCCGCAGTAAAAGCGCCAGCGACTGTTGCTGATGATGCAGCTGTAGGGGCGGGAAAAGGAGGACAGCCTGCAGCTCAAGCCAAAGCACCAGTAGAGCCAGTAGCACCAGCAAAGACAGCAGCAGCACCAGTGAAGACAGCTAAACCAGTTGAGCCAGTAGCGCCAGTAAAAACTGCAGCTAAACCTGTTGCAGTAGATCCCGTAAAACCTGCAGTACAAACAAATCCAGTAGTACTAAACCCTCAACCACCAGTACCAGTAGCTAAACCGAAGGGCTTTTTTGCACGGATTCAAGAGGGGTGGGAAAGCGCATTCCCAAAAAAACCCGTTAAAACAACTGAGCCAGTAGCTAAACCTGTTGAACCTGTAGTAAAAGCGCAAACTCAACTTCAAGGAAAAACAACCACATATAAAGTGGGACAATCAAATTTAGCCAGCTCAGATTCTTATATTTCGAGAAACCATGCAGAGTTTATCGTAGACTCTAGGGGAAATCTTGCTGTTCATGATATTTCATCAACTAATGGTACATGGCTTTGGCAACAGGATAGATGGGTTCAAGTTGGTGTGGGTGGAGCGACTCCTTTAAAGAGCGGACAGGTTCTTCTTTTTGGAAATAGTCGATTTCAGGTTCTTACCACTCAGGGCGGGAGCGTTTATTTAGTAAATCTCACTGACTTAACGAGCACTTTTGTAAAAGGCCCCCAGGGCTTTAGTGGTTGGATAAACGATTCTCTTTTTGGAGGAGCTAACAGCACGTTGGAACAGGCGCGGGCGAATATCAAGCGTGCCGCAGGGGAACAAGTTCAAGCTATTAAACCAAAAATACGTCCTTCCACATCCACAAATAGTACTAATCTGGCCAAAAAAGCCGCTACTGAAGAGATAAAGTCTCTAACTCCCAGACCTGTGAGTGATTTTTATGATAAAGCAACTGGCAAATGGAGGGTAAGCGAACCATATCAGCCAAAATATATAAGAAATGATTTAATTATTGATTTAGCAGATGGGTTTAAGAGAAATACGCTTCAAAAAGATACCATTTATAATTATGCGATTACCGATACAGGAAAAATTTTTGCAGCTCCAAAATTTGGAAAAGATGTTGTAGCAGAACAGGGAGTTAAACACTTCCAAATTGCTTATGAAGTATTAGAAAATAGGAGGTTAGGAAGTGGTATTGTTCGATCTGGAGAAATTAGAGTAGGTTCAGATGGGGTAATAAAGGTAAACCTCTCTTCCGGCACTTTTTCTGACTATGGTGAAGGTATTTGGGGCAAAAGATGGGCACAAAATCCAGCAAATTTAGATCAACTTGCCGTAATTATTCAAGGTTTATTTGGAATTACCGATAAGTCTAAAATTGTATTTTTAAAATAGGAGAAATTAATAAATTGTATTTTTTAGATAGATACCATATAATTTTATATTCGACTTATGATAGCAAATCTTTTTAGAAAATTATTCATCATAGGTCCTATTCTTCTCTTTCTTTTTCTCGCAAATGTTGGTTCAGCTTTTTTTATCGGTTTTTTAAGTTCGCTCGGAGGAAGCTTTTCTTCAATTGGCCTCAGTCAATTAAACTTTGATCCTCTTATTACCATCGCCTATGTCATGCTCTATTACTTTCTTACTCTTTTTTATCAACCAGATACAAGCTCTCAATATAAACTATTTTTATTTACGCTTTTTCTTTCTTTTACAGTGAGCTTTATGCAAGGAGCTATATTTTTAGTTCTCTTTTATTTTCTATTACGAAAGGCTCGAATCTGCTAACTATTTCATCCATTTTTATTGCGTCTTCGCTTTTAGCTTATTGAGGATTCCCATTATCTTGCTTTCGATGCCTCGTAGCTCAAGAGAAGCTTCCGCCGGATCGACGATATTTACGTTGAGCCCTGTTCCCAGCTCAAATCCTGCACGATGCACAAAACGAGGGATAATACGCAGATACCATTCATGTCCTGGATATATATAGTAGTTATACGCAAAGTTCATATCGCTTAATGGATGATTTTTGAATATCTTCTTCAGCTGCTGCATCGTTTGAGACATGAGGAGAGCCATTTCATCCAGCTGTACATCACTCAAGTCTCCAAATCGTGCCTTCCCTTCCTTGGGAGCAATCCACACTTCGTATGGCCACTGCGAAAAATCTGGGCAATACGTGGTGAAATACTTCGTGTCCTGTACGATGTTGTTGAGTGGTTCTTTTGCGAGAGTATCAAGATTTATTTGGGATGGGATAACAACAAGTTGTGCATGAGGGTGATCCATTGAGGCTCCTGCATGCTCTCCGCTGTTGCAAAAAATGAGCACTTGTCCCATCTTTCTGTAATAATTAAAGCGCTCTTTATATGCGCGTAAAATGAGTCCAATTTGCTCTACAGAAAGAGCTTCGATGTTTTTACCATGGTTGGGGGAATGAATAATTACCTCATGATAATCCGTGATAGGATATTTATTCGTGATTGTGCGAACCTTCCATCCTGGTTTATTGACTGCGCCCTTCCCTATGCGAAATGTTTCTGTGGGAGTAAGAGATTCATTACCCTCGCAAAAGGGACATTTTTTTACTTTTGGTTTCGTTTTAATTTTTTTCGTTTTGCTGTTAGTCTGTACTACCCCTTCTGGTCGTGCTAGCCTCTGAGAAGCGATAATAACCCAGCGGTGTGAAATGACATCCGGGACGTATTTTGACATATATATTTTAGTATAAACAAATGGTGTGAATAAAAGCAACAACGGGTTTACTCGTACAAATCGAAGCGTAATAGGTATATAATGCAATTTATATGAAACTCATAGTGGGGCTGGGCAATCCAGGGGAAAAATATGTACAAAATCGCCATAATGTGGGATTTATGTTTCTCAATTATCTACTGGAAACACTGAAGATACGACGTGAATCTGAAAGCATGAATTCGCAGCCATTTATCTTTAAAAAAGACAAGTATCTCTTTTCTGAGGTCGCTCAAGTGGGCAATCTCTTTCTTGCTAAGCCACAAACATTTATGAATAAATCAGGAGATGCAGTGAGAAAAATAAGCACTCATTACAAGATACAGACAGCAAAAGATCTCATCGTCATCCATGATGACCTAGACATTCCTTTTGGCAAGTTTAAAATCCAAAAGCAAGGGCCAAAACAACACAATGGAATTACCGATATCCAAAATAAGCTCATGACAATGGACTTTTTGCGAGTGAGGATCGGGGTAGATAACCGACCAAGCGAAAATAGGATGAATGGAGAAGAGTATGTGTTGCAAAATTTTGTTGAGGGAGAACACGCGTGCCTGAAAACCCTTTTTGATGATATTTTAAAACAGCTAGTATCAAT
>JBBQLR010000018.1:0-18451 GCA_038328135.1 Patescibacteria group bacterium
ACATGGATTAATGATATCAAATGAAGTGTGGTATATAATTATTATATGAAAAAAATACTCCGACTTGGCACTTTTATAGCTATTTTATCAGCAATAATGGTATCTACCGCTTCTCCAGTTCATGCGGATGTAATTCGAGGATATGATGCTCAAATCGCAATCCAAAAAGGGGGGACGATTTTGGTGAAAGAAAAGGTAGATTATGACTTTGGGTATGAGTATAAACACGGTATTTTTCGAGTTCTTCCTCCAATCAAAAAAAATACTGAAGGAAAAGAATTTGAAATGACTTACAAGATTCAGGGCATTACGGATGGACAGGGAATTCCATATCATTATTCAACTTCATGGGTTAACAACAAACTTAATATCAAAATTGGAGATGCAAATAGAACTATTACAGGAGTCCATACATATGTTATTTCATATCTTGTCTCGGGGGCGTTGACTTATTTCTCAGATCACGATGAACTGTATTGGAATGCAACAGGAACTGATTGGCCCACCAGTCTTGAGAATATAAACGCTTCGGTGCGTTTTCCAGAAGGATTAAATACAAGTGAGATTAAAGCTCTTTGCTATACCGGAGTAGTGGGTAGCTCAACAGAAGATTGTCAGATCGTCTCGGAACAGGGAAGTATTTCTGCTTCAACTTCAAGTCTGGCGCAGGGGAGTGGATTAACAATAATTGTACGTTTCCCAAAAGGAAATGTGGCAGTTCTTGAACCAAAACCATTTACTCCATTTGAAAATACATGGTACGGGAAAGTTATTCTTGGATTTATTTTCTTAGTTTTAGGTATTCTTTCGCTTATTTGGTACGTTATTTTACCCATCTATATTCCTATCAAATGGTATCTTACGGGTCGAGATCCCAAAAGCCAGGACGTGCGTGTATGGTTTGATCCTCCTCAAACAAAAAATGGTCGTAAAATCACTCCCGCAGAAGCAGGCGCACTCATCGATGAAACGGTTGATACAAGGGATATTTTCGGTTCACTTATCCAATTGGCGGAAAGAGGATATCTTGTAATTCAAGAAAAGAAAAAGGGTGAATTCACACTCATTGAAAAATCACCTCAAGACGGGAATCTACTTCCTTTTGAAAAAAAGCTGTTAAAGGCACTTTTCAAGGATGGTGGAGAGATTGCGGTTAAAGATGCAAAGATTGCAGAAGACTTACTAGAGGTCTCGAAATTGCTCTATACACAGGTGGTAGATGAGGGTTATTTCCCGGAAAGCCCAGATTCTATTCGAACCCGTTATTATATCCTTGCAGGAGTCGCAATGTTCACGGGCAATTTTGTTCTCGCAGTAATTGCATTCATCTTTGGGAGAAATATGCCAAGGAAAACGGAGTTTGGGGCGCAACAGGCAAGTATTGCGCGGTCTTTAAAAACATTCCTCACTTCTCAAGAAAGACAGTTGGCTTTCCAAGCGAACAATCAGATGATGTTTGAAAAATTACTACCCTATGCAATAGCTTTTGGGGTAGAAAAAATATGGGCCGCACGATTTAAAGATATGGCTCTTGTCAATCCGAGCTGGTATACGGGATATGGCAATTCTATGTTCAATGCAGTCTATTTTGCAAACAGTATGCATAGTTCCGTATCATCCTTTACCTCAGCTGTGACCCCGACCCATTCAAGTTCCGGATTTTCGTCTGGTTTCAGCGGCGGATTTTCAGGGGGTGGCGGAGGTGGCGGCGGGGGAGGAAGCTGGTAATTTATGATATAATCTTCAAATTGTAAGTAGGTTGAATAAGCCTATTATTACTCATAATGGCGCGGTGTTGGAATGGCAGACAAGTTAGTCTCAAAAACTAATGAGGGCAACCTCGTGAGGGTCCGACTCCCTCCCGCGCCACCCGTTTTTTAGAGTGAAAAGAGCTTCACAACAATCCTTTCGTAAATAGTTTTGACTTCCACAAAGATATCTGGTTAAATATCCTTTTAATGAGGATAACGCATATCATTAAAAATTACTGAGAGAGATCTACCGCCAAGTAGGGGCGGTTTTTTTTCGCCTATGCATAAAAAATTAAAGTCGTCGCTTGCTAACAAATCATATATCTCGATTGATTCTCTATCGGCAAAAATAATCGCGGAAATTTTTAAGGAAACAGACAGGATACAGAAAATGTCCTATGAAAAAACGCGGAATATATTGAAAGGGAAACTGGTGACTTTGTTATTTTTTGAACCTTCATCCCGCACATTCAGCTCATTCTCTGCTGCGGTCAAAAAATTAGGAGGAATGACTATTGAATACCAAAATCCTCTGCAAACCTCCTCTTCAATAAAAGGAGAAACGCTAGAGGACACCATGCGCGTATTTGAAAATTATTCAGACGCAATTGTGATGCGGCATTTTGAAAAAGGGACATTACAGCGTGCGGCAAATGCCGTTTCAATCCCTTTGATAAATGCGGGAGATGGCATAGGGGAGCATCCCACTCAAGCGCTCCTTGATGCATACACAATATATAAAAAAACCAAATCGCTTTCTAATCTCACTGGCCTTATTGCTGGAGATTTACTTAATGGGAGAACGGTTCATTCTCTTTTAAAACTTTTAACCTTCTATAAAAATAACACGATATATCTCCTTTCCCCCAACCAACTTAAATTGGAAAAAGAGTTTAGGGACGAAATTGAAAAAAAAGGAGTACACCTCGTCGAGATTACTTCTCAAAAAGAGATTCCTACAAATGCAGATTTTTGGTACTGGACACGTGTCCAAAAAGAACGTTTTACGGATAAAAAGGAATATGAACTTCTGAAAAACAAGTTTGTTGTAACCATCAAACTTTTGGAAGAAAAAGGGAATAGAAAAATGATTCTTATGCATCCACTACCTCGAGTAGGGGATATAAATGAAAGAGTCGACTTGGATCCACGCGCTATCTATCTTTCCGATCAGGTGAAAAATGGACTCTATATCAGAATGGCATTACTAAGCATGATTCTTGGTTAACCTATGAATGGACGTCTCATTTTTCAGGATGGAACAATATTGGAAGGGATGAGCTTTGGCTATGAAAGTTCTGTCGCTGGTGAGATAGCATTTTCAACCAGCATGATGGGATACCCCGAAAGTCTAACAGATCCATCTTACAAGGGGCAGATTTTAATATTATCGTACCCACTTATCGGAAGTTATGGTGTCCCTAAAAGGGTGGCTTGGGAAAGTGAAAAAATCCAGGTGAGCGGGCTTATCGTCTCTCAATATATAAATACTCCTTCCCATTTCCAAAGCGACCTATCATTATCTGACTGGTTAAAAAAAGAACATATACCGGCACTTGAAATCATAGATACCCGTTTTATCGTCAAGAAAATACGGGATGAAGGAGCTGCCCTTACGAAGATTGAGTTTAGTGAAAAAATTGATTTCGAGGATCCCAACAAAATAAATTTGGTGGCACAGGTTTCCATCGATCACGTAAAAATACAGGGAAACGGGAAAAAAAGAATTGTCCTCATCGATTGCGGTGTAAAAGAAAATATCATTAGGGAGTTATTGAAAAGAGACACAACCATTATTCAAGTTCCTTGGAATTATGACTTCTTGGAAGCGGGAATCAAATGCGATGGGGTACTTATTTCAAACGGGCCAGGCGACCCGAAAATGGTGGATAAGACCATAGAGATTGTCAAAAAAGCAGTAGCAAAAAAAATTCCATTACTTGGTATTTGTTTAGGAAATCAGATTCTTGCGCTCGCAACAGGAGGAGACACATATAAATTACGGTTTGGCCATCGTGGACAAAACCAACCATGCGAACTGGTTGATTCCAAAAAGTGTTATATCACCACCCAAAATCACGGATTTGCCATAGGGAAGATACCTCCCGGTTTCAAGCAGTGGTTCATCAACGGAAACGATAAAACAAACGAAGGCATTATTCATAAAACATTGCCATTTATGTCTGTACAATTTCATCCAGAGGCAGCGCCTGGGCCGGTTGACACATCATGGATTTTTGATACATTTTTGAAGATGCTATGAAACTAAAATATAAAAAAATACTTATACTCGGATCTGGTGCTTTGAAAATAGGCCAAGCAGGTGAGTTTGATTACTCTGGAAGCCAAGCGATAAAGGTTTTTAAGGAAGAAGGAATTAAGACGGTTCTGATAAATCCCAATATCGCAACCATTCAAACTTCGAAAGAATTGGCGGATACAGTTTATTTTTTGCCAGTCACTGTGGAGTTTGTGAAGATGGTTATTGAGAAGGAAAAACCAGATGGATTGGTCCTCTCATTCGGAGGCCAGACAGCATTGAACTGTGGAATGGAATTATATAAGAAACGAATTCTTCAAAAAAATAAAGTAGAAGTGCTCGGGACATCCGTTTCGACAATTATCCTTACGGAAGACAGGAAGAAATTTTCTTTTCATCTACATAAAATCGGAATTTCAACCCCCGCAAGTTTTGCTGTTACTTCAGTAATTGAGGGACTCGAAAAAGCCAAGGAAATCGGATACCCAGTCATGATACGCGCAGGGTTTTCACTCGGAGGTCAAAAATCGGGCGTCGCTTTTGATGAAGTAGAATACAAAGAGATTGCGGCAGAAGCATTGGCATTCTCTCCCCAAATATTGGTTGAAAAATACCTCCACCACTTTAAGGAAATCGAATATGAAGTTGTGCGAGACCAATATGATAATTGCGTCACCGTTTGTAATATGGAAAATATGGACCCGCTCGGTATCCATACGGGAGAATCAATTGTCGTAGCTCCAAGCCAAACGTTAACAAACTACGAATATCATGAACTTCGACGGCTCTCAATTCAGATTGTGCGAAGCCTTGGTATTGTTGGAGAGTGCAATGTCCAGTTTGCCCTCAATCCAAATCCAAAGAAAGGCACCCTTCGTCAAGCTCAGGGTGACACCAATACAAATCAAGGTGACACCAATACAATTCAGGGTGACAAGCACAAACAAATTCAAGATAAAAATGATGTCATGGTGAGCTCGACGAACCATGACAAGAATATGATGGAATATTATGTTATTGAGGTAAATGCTCGTCTCTCCAGGTCCTCGGCTCTTGCTTCAAAGGCGACTGGGTATCCGCTTGCTTATGTCGGCGCCAAGCTTATTCTGGGATATGCCTTAAATGAAATCATGAATCAAGTGACGAAAACGACACAATCATACTTCGAACCAGCACTTGATTACATTGTGGTCAAGATACCGCGATGGGATATGGATAAATTTAAAGGGACGACGGAAAGAATCGGAAGTGCAATGAAATCTGTTGGTGAAATTATGGCAATTGGCCGTAGTTTTGAGGAAGCTATTCAAAAAGGAGTGCGAATGCTTGACATTGGTGTGAGTGGTGTTACTGATATGAGCAAAACGCCGGGAGATTTGAATGTTGAAAAACAGATTAAACAGGCAAATTCAAAACGTTTATTCTTTCTTGTTAAGGCTCTACAACAATCTGTATCAGTTGAAAAACTATATAAATTAAGTGGGATAGACCCTTGGTTTATCGATAGACTTAAAAATATCGTGGGAGCAGAACAAGAAATAATACAATCTAAAAAATTAGATTTAGCCATTATCAAGAAATTAAAACGATTAGGGTTTTCCGATAAACGAATGGGGGACATCGTGGGAAAAGATGAACTTGAAATTAGATCATTGAGAAAATCTATGAATATCATCCCTTCTATATTTCAAATTGATACGCTTGCAGGAGAAGTGCCTGCAAAAACAAATTACCTCTACATGACCTATGGAGGGATGCATAATGACGTTACTCCGCTTGGAAAAAAGGGAATCATTGTCTTGGGTTCTGGCCCCTATCGAATTGGTTCCTCAGTGGAGTTTGACTGGACTTGTGTAAATAGTTCTCTTGCGCTCAAAAAATATGGACATACGTCTATTATCGTAAACTGCAACCCAGAAACGGTTTCCACCGATTATGATATGTCTAACAGGTTGTATTTCGAAGAACTTTCATTCGAGCGAGTGGCGGATATCTATGAATTTGAAGGGTCGCAGGCACTCATTCTTTCGGTTGGAGGGCAAACTCCCAATAACATCGCTCAAAGAGTTCATGCATATGGAATTCCAATTCTTGGGACTAAAGCAGAGGACATTGATCGGGCGGAAGATCGAAATAAATTCTCTCAACTACTCGACAATCTTCATATCCATCAACCGCCATGGAACAGTTTTACAGACATGAAAAGTGCACTTATGTTCGCAACGGAAGTAGGATATCCTGTTCTCATTCGCCCGTCCTATGTTTTGTCTGGTGCAGCAATGAATTTATGCTACAACGAATCGGATTTGAAACATTTTATACAGAAAGCGACTGACATCAATAAGAAACATCCCGTAATGATTTCAAAGTTCATAAGTAATGCGCGAGAAGTTGAGTTTGATGGCGTTGCTGAAAAAGGAATAGTAAAAGTGCATGTCATAGCAAATCATATTGAACACGCTGGGGTGCACTCGGGAGATGCAACTATCGTCTATCCCGCAGAGCGAGTACGCTATCATAGTGGCGCTCGCATGATTGAAATTGCAAGTCAACTTGCGGAGGCACTTCATATTACCGGGCCGTTCAATATCCAATTCATGGTGAAAGATAATAGAGTATATGTAATCGAAATGAATCTTCGTTCCTCTCGTACGTTTCCATTTGTATCAAAGGTTACGGGGGTAAACTTCGCTGAAGTATTGATCGACAGCTTTTTTGGGAAGGCAAAAAGCTATACAATCCCATACCCGTCTTTTGTGGCTGTAAAAGTCCCTCAATTTTCATTTTCTCGGATGGAAAGCGCTGATCCTGTTCTTCGTGTAGAAATGTCCTCAACTGGGGAAGTGGCCTGTTTTGGAGAGACAGCTGAAGAAGCATACCTTAAGTCTCTTATTTCAACAGGTTTTTCGCTCAGAGAAAAAACCGCTCTCGTGACTGTCGGAGGGAACGAACTCAAAATGCGATTTGCAGAATCTGTATGGAGACTAAAAAATCTCGGCTTTTCATTGTACGCAACGAAAAATACTCATCTTTTTCTTAAATCAAAAGGGGTGCAGACTAAGCTTGTCTCAAAGGTATACGAAGGGAAACGGCCCAATGTGATAGACATTATCAAAGATCATAAAGTATCCTTAGTCATTAACCTTAGCGAAGACTACCACAATGGAAATCTGTATGTAAAGGAGGGAACCGATGGATATCTCATCCGCCGTGCAACTATCGACAATAACATACCGCTTATCACAGACTTGAATGCTGCTCGTTTTTTCGTGAAGGCAATTGATAAATATGAACTTAAGGATTTAAAAATAAAAAGTTGGGAAGAATATATGTAGGGATTGGTAATTTGCAATAAGGGGTTAGCGAGATACAGAAATATGAATATAATCACTTTGCCGGGGTTGATAGATGTGCATGTACATTTGCGTGACCCAGGACAGACAGAAAAAGAAGATTTCTTTACTGGGACATCAGCGGCTCTTGCTGGAGGGTTTACAACAATTGTTGACATGCCAAATAACAAAGTGCCGATAATTTCGTTTGCGCGACTTAAGGAAAAAATTACCCTTGCAAAGGGAAAAATTGTGTGTGATGTTGGATTTTATGCCGGAAGCATGGGAGATAATCCAGAAGAGTTACAAAAAATGGAACCCTCAGTTGTTGGACTGAAATTGTATTTAAATAAAACTACTGGTAACTTCATCATTGATAAAAAAACGTTGGAGAATATTTTCTCTTTTTGGAAAAGTGAAAAACCGATTCTTCTCCATGCGGAAGAAGATATTCTTCCTGATATTTTACAAATCGTCAAGAAAACAAAAAAGCGAGTTCATGTATGTCATGTATCTAAAAAAAGTGAATTGACGATTATATTGAAAGCAAAACAACAAGGATCATTAGTGACATGCGGCGTGACTCCTCATCATTTATTCCTCACGAATAATGATGTAAAAAGTCTTGGTAACCTCGCACGTATGAAACCAGAACTGGGTACAAAAGTAGATCAGGACTATCTGTGGAGCCATTTGTCTGAAATTGATATCATCGAATCTGATCATGCTCCTCACACCCTTAAAGAAAAACAGTCTTCCACCTCTCCATACGGCGTACCAAATTTAGACACAACTCTTCCGCTTCTTCTTACAGCAGTCTCTCAAAACCGTCTATCACTAGAGGATATAATTCGTCTTTGTTACACAAATCCAGCTTCAATTTTTGCTATCCCAACCGATAAGGATACACGAGTTGAGATTGATACTGCGAAAGAATATACTGTTACACAATTCGAATTAAAATCTAAATGCGGATGGTCGCCTTATACAGGATGGAAGGTTAGGGGCAAAGTAAAAAATGTCTTTATTCGTGGACAAAAAGTATTTTCAAATGGTGAATTATTAGTTAAACCAGGATTCGGCAGGGTAATCCATACTTTATGATTGATCTATCGGTTGATCTTGGCGGGATAAAACTGAAAAATCCAACAATTCTTGCTTCAGGTGTCTTAGGACTTGATGTAGCTGTTTTAAGACGAGTTACCCAGGGAGGAGCGGGAGCAGTTACAATAAAATCATTGACAAGTTCTCCAAGAAAAGGTCACAACAATCCCATACTCATCGAGGCAGCTCAAGGGGTATTTATGAATGCTGTAGGATATGCAAATAAGGGAATTGAACACGGTGTCGAGGAATTTAAAAAATGGGATGGGGATACTCCACTTATCGGAAGTATTGTTGCAAGCGATGCTGATGAATTTGCCCGTTTGACAGAAAAAATTCAGGAAGCACCTATCGATGCGTTAGAAATAGTACTTTCTTGCCCTCACACTCCCGGGTATGGACTTCTCGCTGGGCAGGGAAGCCCAGAAGCAACCGCAGCCATCACGAAAGCGGTACGCAATAAAACCAAGCTTCCATTATCGGTTAAGCTGTCTCCCTCGATTCCAGCAATCGGCGAAGTGGCAAAAGCTGCGGAATCAGCAGGAGCGGACATAATTAATATGGGAAACACAGTAGGTCCTGGCATGAGAATAGATATTAATAGGGCGAGCCCAACTTTGGCGTTTAAAATCGGAGGAATGAGCGGGCCTGCAATTAAACCCATCACGATTAGATCGGTTTATGATTTATACCAAGCGGTAAAAATACCTATCATCGCCACAGGTGGAATAATGACGGGAGAAGACGCAATAGAGGCGGTTATGGCAGGAGCAACAGCTGTGGGCATAGGAACGGGGATTTATTATCGAGGCTTATATGTATTTAAAAAAGTATGTGAAGAAATTGAGGAATGGATAAAAAAAAATAAATATAAAAATCTTATCAGTTTAAAAGGTATTGCACATTCATGACAGATAACACCTATAAGACCGCAAAAATAGTGAAAATTGAAACGGAAACGACACGAGTTAAAAACTTTTATTTCGATCTTTCAATCGATGCGATGCCGGGACAATATGTGATGGTGTGGATGCCTGGGTTAAATGAGAAACCGTTCGGGGTTGTTGCAACATCCCCCCTCATGTTATCGATTGCTAAAATTGGACCAACTACAGAGGCGATACATAAATTGAAAGTGGGAGATAAAATGACATTTCGAGGTCCATACGGAAAATCGTTCACAATAAAAAGCGGGAAAAAACTTCTTATTGGAGGTGGATATGGCGTTGTCCCCCTCTATTTTCTCGCACTCACCATTCCTCAGAAAATGAGAGAAAAATGCACAGTCATAATCGGAGCACGGACAAAAACAGAAATTCCATTTTTGGCAAAGTTCAAAAAATTGGGTTGTAAGGTAATGGTGACGACTGATGATGGATCGGCTGGTTTTAAAGGATATACGACACAATTGGCAGAAAAACTCATTAACAAGGAAAAATATTCCTCAATATATACTTGTGGCCCCATGGTGATGATGAAAAAGATAGCGGAACTTGCACATACTAAAAAAATATTTTGCCAAGTAAGTATCGAAAGTTTTTTCAAATGTGGTGGGTTCGGGATTTGCGGAGAGTGCAGTTTTAAAGGACGCATTGTTTGCAAGGAGGGCCCTATTTTTAATGGAACTATTTTACTATGAGAATCGTGTACTTTGATGTAGATGAGTACACGGATAGAATAAGTATTATTAATCATTTTAAATCATAATATGGCCAAGAAAGTGGTAGATATCTTGAGGCAAGTAGCAGCAATAATAACGGATGATCATTTTGTGTACACATCAGGAAAACATGGATCTGTGTATATCAATAAAGATTTTCTCTATCCACATCCTAAGGAGACTTCTATAGTAGGAAAGATGTTTGCAGAAAAAATGAAAGATTTTGACATCGACGTTGTTGCTGCACCGGCCGTAGGAGGGACGATACTTTGCACCTGGACAGCATTTTATCTTTCTAAACTGAAAAAAAGGGAAATTTTAAGTGTCTATACGGAAAAAGATAAAGGAACCACTGCGAGCGCTATGGAAAGTGAACAGATTTTTAGACGCGGATACGACACTTTTATCAAGGGTAAAAAAGTATTAGTCATTGAGGATTTGACAACGACAGGAATCTCTGTAAAAAAAACTGCCGATGCAGTAAGAAAAGCGGGAGGAAGAGTAGTTGCAGTTTGCGTTATGGTGAATCGAAATCCAAAACAGGTAAATAAAAAAATGGTGGGTGCTCCATTTTACGCACTTGATGTATTTCCTGCACAAGCGTTTGATGAGAAAGATTGTCCATTATGCAAGAAGAATATGCCAATCAACATTAAAATCGGTCATGGAAAAAAGTTTGTTGATCAGCAATCAAAAAAAATATGAATATCATACAAAAGCTGCAAACTCGGATAGATAAAATAAATTCATTACTTTGTGTTGGTTTGGATAGTGCAATGGAAAAACTTCCCGTTCATCTACAGAACGAGAGATATCCGCAATTTGCATTCAACAAAGCCATAATTGACGCCACAGCAGGGTTTGTTTGCGCCTATAAGCCGAATAGTGCCTTTTATGAGGCTCGGGGCGAAGCGGGCATGAAGGAACTGAAAATGACCTATGACTACATTCGGAATACTAATCCTGAAATCGTAACAATATTGGACGGGAAACGGGCAGATATTGGGAGCACGAACGAAGGGTATGTCCAATATATTTTCGACTATTTGGGTAGCGACTGTGTAACGTTGCACCCCTATTTGGGAAGTGAAGCTCTTCAACCGTTCTTAAAAAGAACAGATAAAGCCTGTATTATTTTATGCAGGACTTCAAACTCCGGTGCAGGGGAATTTCAGGATCTTATGGTGGAAAATGAACCGCTTTACATCCATGTTGCTCGAAAAATAGCCGATAGTTGGAATAGAAACAATAATTGCATGCTCGTTGTAGGCGCAACATATCCGTACGAGATAAAAAAAGTGCGCTCTGTGGTTCGGAACATGTCATTCCTTGTTCCCGGAATAGGTGCCCAAGGAGGAGATATTGAAAAAACGGTGAAAGCAGGAATGGATAGTAATAAAAAGGGGATGATTATCAATTCTTCGAGAGGAATTATCTTTGCTTCAAACGGAGTTGATTTCGCTCAAAAAGCGGGTGAAGAAGCAAGGAAATTGAGAGATAATATAAATAAATATAGGTAAGTACTAAACGCCGACAAACCTACGAATTTGAATCTGTATTTCCTCTATAGTTTGCATCCTATTGTTTTGGATGCAATCAATCTGCCTCCAGTGTTTATATTTCTTTGCAAGCATTAAATACATTTCTTCCGATTTTTTCTGATGATTAAGGCTTTTTTCGGCAATATCCAATTCAATACCTTTTAATACCGCGCGTTTTCGTGCAAGCTCTGTAGCGAATAAATAGGGGACATGGAGATAAATAACCAAATTCTCTTTTGGGATTTTATGTACTTTATATTCAAGTTCATAAATCCATTTCAAAAATTCATCCCGTTCCTTTTCTGTCTTGCATTTTGCTGCTTGATGAGCCATGTTTGAAGTGGCATATCTATTTGCAACGATATATCCACCTGTTGCCAAAAACTCGTCCATTTCTCGTTTTATGGATGCACGATCCAGTGCGTACGCAAGCGAAGCAAGATAAGGCGAAACTTCATCAATTTTTCCGAATTCTCCCTTTAGGAATTTTCCTACAGTTTTACCGTGGAATGATTTGTAGTATTGTGGAAAGTCAACATATTTGACTGGTTGTTTTTTTGATTTAATGTAATCAACAAGTAGCTCTGCTTGAGTAGTTTTGCCTGATCCGTCCCCCCCGTCGATAACGATGAGTTTTCCTTTTCGTTTCTTTATTTCTTCTATATGCTTTATGAAATCATTCAACTTATTTTTTACCGAATCTTCATCGTAATACTCAATGAATAGATTTTCCGAAGGGTTGCCTGCAAGCATAGGGGAGATATGGTCCTCGAATTTTTTATAAACTAGTGCGAGAACCGGCTTGCCAAGAGAAAGTGCAAATACAATTTCTCCTCCCACTCCATGGGATGGCTTAGACGCTTCTGCAATGACAAGATCAGATTCTTCGATTCTTTTTTGTTGGCGTTCATAAATTTCTTTTGAGGTATGTTTTTTATCTTCTTCCAGCATCAGGGGAGAAATTATTTGTTGACCTGAAGTAAGAGCTATTTCGTGAGTTTCAATCAAATGGATAATATCCGAATATAGGGGAAGGAGATCTCCATTTCCCGTGGTGGATGCAGTGAAATATACTTTCATGAAAGCATTATAACGTAAATTAAAGAGGAATTACAGCACCCTCCGCAATCTTATTTTCTAGAAGAAGTACTGCTATCTTATCTTCTATTTCTTTTGTTACAACATGGTCAAGATTACGAGCACCAAAAGCAGGATTATAATATTTCTTAATAATTTCAAGCAAGGTTTCATCTGTAACAACAATCTTTATTTTATAGAGCGAGTAGATTGTATCGCGGATAGAAATAGCCATTTTTTTTGCTAACTGGAGGAGGGCTTTATCAGAGATTGGGTCATACACGACCACGCCATCGAAGCGGTTTAAAAATTCAGGAGAATACACTTTATTTTGTATGAGGTAGTCTATTAGGTTGATGCTTGCTGTTTGAGATTTCTCGATCTTGTCTTCCTTCGGTAAGTCTTCGCTCGAAATGACTGAGGTTAGTTTGCTTAATACAGTTTGTTGTTTATAAATATAATCTGCTCCTGCGTTTGAAGTTGCGATAATAATGAGATTCTTGCAATCGACTCGTTTTCCGAATCCATCGGTAAAGTAGCCCTCATCTAGTACTGTGAGGAATATATTTATAAGGTCGGGATGAGCTTTTTCCAATTCATCAAGGAGAAGGACCGCGAATGGCTTTTCTCTAATTGCTTGAGTAAGAAGACCCGGGAGACCCGATTCAAGAGATCCAACAAGAGTTTTGATGTCGTCCTTTGATTGGAAGAGAGCCATATCAAAGCGAGTCAAATATGTTTCATTACCGAAAAAAAGAGTAGACAACGCTTTTGCCGTTTCTGTTTTACCTACACCAGTTGGGCCTAAGAAAAGAAACGACGCAAGTGGTTTTTTTCGTTTTCCAAGTAAGATAAATGATCTTCTGAGGGCGCTTGAAAGAGCGGAAATGGCATTGGGTTGAAAAATCACATGCTCTTCGAGTAACTGTTCGAGATGGAGAAGTTTTGCTCGCATTTCGTCAGTAAGGCTTGTTGGAATATGTGTTTTTTCTGAAAGTACTGTGTCTACATATTCAGGAAGAATAAGCGAAGTTTTTGTTAGAGATGTTTGTTTTGCCGTTGCATAAAAATGAGCACTAGTCTGATCAAGAAGTTCAAGGGCTTTCTCAGGGAAGGGAATTGTAGTTATATAAAATTCACTTTTTTCAATTACGGTCATAGCAGTTTCGTAAGGAATGAAGCATAAATATTTTTTTTCGTAATTTGGAATGACGTTGAGTATTGTTATAAGGGCGTCTTGTTTGGATATTTCCTTTACGTCAACGCGAGTGAAAAGTCGACCAATTTTTTCATTTGGATAGAGATATCTTTGATAAAAGAAAGGAGTAGTAATCCCGATAAATTGGATAGCAGGTAGTCGTGCAAATTTTTCAAGAGAAATGGTGAGGTCAATCCTTCCTTCACCTGATGAACAATAGTTGTCGATATTTTCAAGAAGAAGGATAACACCTTTTGCTTCTGTAGCTTCACTCAACAATTCTTCAAAAAATAGCTCTCGCTGCTTCAAATCTGTGAACGTCGTCAATATCTTCTCCATATTCAGCTTCAGGATACGCTTATAATCGAGCTCTTTTCCTGTTTGACCTTCATATATGAGCCGTGCAAGTGCATCCACAACAGTTCTTTTTCCTACACCTTCTTCCCCCACTAATACGATATTTGCCTCTTCCGATTTACTCAATATTTCCTGCATTTGATTAAGTTCATTTTTACGTCCTACAATATGCCGAGGGATAGATTGGTATGTTGTATCTGTCAGGTCCTCAACATAAGAGTCGAGCGTTGGAGTATATCCGGCTGCCCAATCACGGGCGAGGGGAGGGTACGAAAAAAGTATTCTTCTATCCCACCACTTTTTCTCCTCCATTTGTTTTTTCCATAACTGCTCAAACCATTCAATGACGGCACCAGCATTTTCTTGTTTTAAACAATGGGATATTAAAAATATATTTTTTTCTTTTTCTTTTATTTCCCCAATAGTTGGCGTGAGGACATATATAAGTAGATTTAGCGGGAGAATTGTTAAAACGAAAAAAATACTTATAAAAGGAAGTGAGATAATAAAACACAATTCAAAAATAAGAAAAAAAACGATGAGCGACAATCTCATGCATGCCCCAATAAGAGAAGACATAGCATTTAGGAAGAGACGATTAAAATATTCTGAGAATGAGAATCCCCTTGATTCTTTTTTCGTGATGATATGTTTCCATGGATAAAAAAGAGTTTTGAGTAGGGGTATAAAAGAGAAAAAATACGGAAAGAAAAAAATAAGCGTGTATACAGCTTCACAATAGTCATTTGTTATTTGCTTTGATTGTAGCTTTATATCTTTTTTCATCACTCTTATATCCATTATGAAAGAAACACCTCAAAGAAGCAAGGAGAAGTTAAAATAGTGGGATAACTACATCAGTGATAAATAGATCAACCACTTTATCCTTTAGGGCTTGTTCCAAGTTTTTGGGGAATTCAGGGGTCAAGATTCTGGCACACACATTGCGTCGTATCATCCAACTTTCCAATTGGCCATTTTCTTTTTGACTTGGATCAAAGATGAGTGCTTTATAGGCGTTTACAATCATATGATCAAGGCTCGGATCTTTGCCATCGTCCATACCACTATAAAGACCTATATTCATTTTTTGCAGTTTTTGTTTGAAGGCGTCATATAAATTGACAATATCTTGACTGATTTGTCCAATTTGATCATCGTACATATAAAAATCCGAAAATTGAGGATCTTCATGGAAAGATACCGCAAAGTCAAATTTGCATCTTTGAATTATTTCCATTATTGCTTTCGACTCTTCGGTAGTGCTTATTTCCATGAATCCTCTGTTAACATCTTGTCCCGACTCATTTACCCTTGTTTTATTTTTCACTGCGCTGGGAGCAGCGATGGGCACATAGATAAAACTTGGCATTTTATTCAAATACATCTTTAATGACTTACTTACGGATGAAACCACTTTGTATTCGTCTCCATGCATACCCGAACTAATGAATAGTCGTGGATTATTTCCATAAATAAAGTAATCTATGAGTTTATTAGATGTGAAGTGTCTCATTAAAGGATTGTGGTAAAGCCAATTAAGCGAGTGAGAATCATCCATATATCCATTATAGCTAATGAGAAAGTCAAACGTGTGGTCGCTGAGGGATTTGAACCCCCAACATCTTCGATGTAAA
Organism: Patescibacteria group bacterium; assembly: GCA_038328135.1. Lineage (GTDB taxonomy): Bacteria > Patescibacteriota > Microgenomatia > UBA1406 > GWC2-37-13 > JAKBEU01. The sequence goes on from JBBQLR010000018.1 coordinate 15,918, forward strand.
CGAAGCGCTCTACCGTTGAGCTAAGCGACCGGGGGGAAAACAGGAAAGGTGTTGTGGGCGTGGAAAGAATCGGACTTTCGCTCTGTTCTTTATCAGAGAACTGTTTTACCATTAAACTACGCGCCCTCTCTGCATATCAGCAAAAACAAATCAAATTATATCAGACGGAGGGCCTGTTCGTAAACAATAAATGTTTGATCTACTTCTTTATGTGGTATCGTTTTAAGGCAATCGATATAATCTGTTTTAAGAGTTCATTATATCCAATTCCAGATACTTTAGCCGCAAGGGGGAAATATGAGGTTGTCGAAATCTCCGGGGGAAGCAACCCAACGGGTGAATTTACCTCAAGGACATAGGGGGTATTTTGTCTATCGCATCGAATATCTATTCGACACCAATCTCGAATGTTGAGTGCTTCCCAAAGAGCAAAACAAATACTATTTAGCTTCTTTTCCATCGCAGGGCTTGTTTTTGCAGGGCAGACAAGATAGTTTTCATTTACGTTTTGTTCTTCAAATACCCATTTTACTTCGAGCGAATCAAGCGGGGCGTATCCTTTGGGCAGCATGCGGTGATTAGGAGAGATGTAGGGTAAAATGCGTGGAGGATTTCCAATCATACCAATTGAAAATTCTTGACCGGTGAGAAACGGTTCAACAAGAGCTGACTCATGGAAGGTCCTGATAATGTAATTAATCTGTTTTTTCAGCTCTCCTACGGAACGCACAATGCTTTTGTTTGTAATGCCGGCGCCTGATCCTTCTGAGTCCGGTTTAACGATAAGAGGAAAGGTAAGTTTTGGATCACGAATTTCTTTTCCTGTCTTGAATAATTGAAAGGGAAGGGTGGGAATATTATTTGCCATAAGGATTTCCTTCGTTTTTGCCTTATCGAGAACGAGAGCCTGGGTGAGCGGAGTAGAGCCCACATAGGGGATTTGGAGCATCTCAAGCATTGCGGGAATATGACACTCTCGGTCTTTTCCGTACATACCCTCGGCGAAGTTGAAAGCTAAATCTATTTTTGCCTTATTTTTATAGAGTTTCAAATAAGCTTTTTCATCTGCCTCGATGGGAATAATATTATATCCACACTCCTTGAGATGTTTTATTATTGCATCAATCGTTTCAGGGTCATCAAAGTCTGCTTCTAGTTGTGTCTTTGCATTATTTGGATCCGGGTAGTTATGTCGGATATTATAAATAAACGCAAGTGTTATATTGTTCATTTTCTGTAAGTATCTATTATTACTTTTTTTTATAATTTGTCAATGTTGACTTTATTCGTTCATGAAGTTCGATTGATTCTTTTTTATTTTTACCTATAGCTATATAAGTAAACCCTTTGTTAAAGATTACCGATTCAGAACTAATAATAATCCCAGTCATTTTATTTTTATCGTAAAGGAGTGGTAGACAAATATTCTGTACTGCATCAAAAGTTGGAGTAATTGTTTTAGGTAAATCTAGGTAGCTACTAATAACATATCTTTTTGAAAAAAAATCTTTTCCAATTATTTTCTTTACTATAAAGTAAGTATCAGTTCCTCCGGTTGTTCGAGTATTTGATTCGCTTATAAATATATTCTTCCCGTCATTAATCATGTCAATGTCAAAACGTCCTCTATATCCCATCTTTTTATATGTGTCTGCAACGTTCATTGTTAATTCAATAACCTTTTTTTTCACTTTCTTTGTGAATACACTTTCGTGCATTTCCATACCGTAAAATTCTCCCTCAGGAGTAACTATCATGTTGCAATAATAAAGAATTTCTATTTCGCCATTTTGGTGAATAAGACATTCAACACTAGGAAACGGGGATTTATTTTCCTTACTCGTATCAATATATTCCTCCAAAATCAATGGATGTTTCTTTAGATAGGGTTCTTTTTTTATTATTTTCCTTAATTCCATTCGTAGATTATTTTCAGTCCTTATTTTCTTTTTAGTGAGGATGTGAACTCCTTGACCAGCATTGCCTTTATCTGTTTTCATAACAATCCCATTTGATGAATTAAACAAGTCAATTGCAGTTTTATTCAATAATCGATAATTTTTCTCAATAGTACCGCGTGGCATAAGGGAAGAAAATGACTCCCGGAACCCACTTTTACTGCCAAAATAGGCAACAGTCCACAAGAATTTTTTATTTGGTGCCTCGGGGAGAAATACCTTCACTCCATCCTTTTCGAGTTTCTTTTTCAACTTGAAAACCGCTTCTGTTGTGGCATAAGTATTTAGTGTTATTGAGCCACTTTTTTTTGCTTCTGAAACTAGATAAGAGTACAAAGCCTTATCTCTTGTAATATTTTTACAAATGAATGGGCTTACCACTTTTGGTTTTAAGATAGTACAGTGTGTGTTACTAATCGATTCAAAATAGCCCTTAAAATCTTTACTTATTGATAAAGAAGAAATAAAAGTAAAAGAAGGAGAAAATGAATTTGAAAATAAATAAGAATCGGCAAATCGATTTGAATCATGTATTAATTTTTTTTGTTCTTTTTTTATTATTTTCCTTAATTCCAT
>JBBQLR010000019.1:0-17366 GCA_038328135.1 Patescibacteria group bacterium
TATGGAAATCATTGGGTAAAAAAGTAATTGTTCGAAAAACAGTGAAAGCGCGATTCATCTGGAATCTCATTTGTGAAGCTGCTTGGAAATCTGCCGAACCAGGCCTAGTCTTTATGGAACGTTACAACAAATGGCACAACAATTGGTATTGGAACAGAATCAACTGCGTCAATCCGTGTGGAGAAGAAGGGTTGCCACCTTGGGGAGTTTGCAACCTTGGATCGATAAATTTATCTGCATTAGTCAAAGGAAATGATGTTGATAAAAAAGGGACATTTGATTTTAATGAACTAAAAAAAGTGGCTCGAGCAGGAGTACGGTTTCAAGATAATATCATTGACATGGATCAATACTTTTTTGAAGGTATCAGAAAAACACAACTCGAAGGAGAACGTCGCATCGGGCTTGGAACTATGGGACTTGGAGACACTCTCATAAAACTGCATATGCGTTATGGCTCGAAGGAGTCGCTTGTGTTTATCGATAAAGTGTATCGAACCATACGGGATGAAGCATATAAAGCTTCCACGGAGAATGCAAAGGAGAAAGGTTCCTTTGCAAAATTCGATAAGGAACAATATCTCAAGGGAAAATTTATACAAGCACTTCCTGCAGATATTCAGAAGAATATCTCAGAACGAGGGATACGAAATTCTCTCCTTCTCATGCAAGCGCCCACAGGATCCACTTCCCTCATGGTGAACACAACTTCCGGTATTGAGCCTGTATACGAATTTGAATTTATCCGAAGAGACAGACTTGGGGAACACATCATCAGACATTATCTCTATGAGAAATGGGTTAAAAAACACGAAAAAGAACTCAAAGAAGGCAAAATAAAGAGACCGGCTTGGTACGTGTCTGCACAAGAGCTAACACCAGAGGAACATGTAAATGTACAGGCCGTTATCCAAAAATATGTCGATGCATCGATTTCAAAAACGGTAAATGCCCCCAACAGTCACACCGTAGAAGATGTTAAACGTCTCTATATGCTCGCCTACAAACAGGGTTTAAAAGGTATCGCGTATATGAGAGAAGGTTCAAGGGAAGGAGTTCTGGAAAGAATGGATAAGAAAGAAGATAAAAAACCTGAAATTGTTGCCCCAATCGTAAAACCACGTCCAATGGTAGTACATGGCTCCACATATCGCATGAATACTCCTGTCGGCACTGCATTCATCACGATCAATACTAATGGAGGGACTATTCCTGAACCATTGGAAGTGTTTATTAGCATCAGTAAACCAGGAAGTGACATCTCGGCAATGGCTGAGGGGTTAGCCCGCACCATTTCCCTTGCACTTCGATTTGCCTCAAGTATTTCCGCGATGGACAGAGTGAAGGAAATCGTCAATCAGCTTGAAGGGATTGGAGGAGCACGGGTCACAGGTTTTGGGAAAGATAGAATAAAGAGCTTGCCCGATGCAGTAGCAAAGGTGTTGAAAATCCATTATAACATGGAGAAAAATAAAGAGGAAAAGAAGGATGAACTTCAGCTTGTCACTGAAACAACTCAGGCCTCCCTTCTTCAACCAATGCAACCAAAGGGGCTTTTTGATATCTGCCCAACGTGTGGAGAAGCCTCTTTTGCTCATGAAGAAGGATGTAAAAAATGTTACAGCTGTGGATATTCAGAATGTTCGTAATATGGCTATATACACACGGACCGGAGACGGAGGCGCAACCGGGCTGTATGGAGGGAAGCGTTTGTCCAAGGCCGATATACAGGTAAGCGCATACGGATCGCTGGATGAACTAACCTCCACTCTTGGGATGCTCATCGTGCACATCAGTGATGGTGAGGAGGCGCGATTCGTGGAGAGCATCCAACGCGATCTCTATGTTGTTATGGCCTACCTTGCAAGCGCCCCAACAGACTTGGGAAAATGGGAGAACAAAATAATTCAATTTGAAAAGAGGATTGATTTACTTACCGAAAAACTTCCTCCACTCAAGAATTTCATCCTGCCGGGGGGATCGATTGCTTCATGTTGGGCTCATTTAGCACGAGTGAGCTGTAGAAGAGCAGAACGTATCATCATCCGATATTTCCATAAGGGTGCTATTATGGAACACCCGGATTCGCAAGTTATTCTTAAATATATTAATAGACTGTCCGACCTTTTGTTTACCTACGCTCGTGTGTTCAATAAAGAGAAAGACATCATCTTAGAAAAGCCATGAAGAAAAAAATCTTAATTGGAGGATTTGTAATTATTCTTTTTGGTACTGCAGTATTGCAATATAAATCTTCTCTCCCGAAACAAACTGCAATTCCTGTGGTAAGTATATATACAGTCAAACAGATGGTGACAGTTGATGATAAAAAAAGACAAGCAACTATCCATGTAAAAAAAGGGTCAACTGCCCTGCAGCTACTTTCCATTTCTCATAAAATAATTGAAAAAGGAGAAAAAGAAAACGCTTATATAACTGAAATAGATGGGAGACTTGCTTCAGAAACAAACAAGGAATTTTGGGCTTTTTATGTTAATGGAAAGCAGGCTCAAGTTGGTGCGGGAAGTTACTTGATAAAAAATAATGATACAATAGAATGGAAAATTGAAACCTATTAAAATATGAAAAAACATCAAATAGAAATATATTTAGCTTTTTTGGCAGTTGTTTTGAGTGCTGTCTTACTTCGCCTTGTTCCACATGTCCCCAATGTCTCTCCCGTTGCAGCTTTAGCATTGTTTTCCGGAGCTGCGACTCCACTTGGGATAGGATTCATTATCCCTATTTTGGTTATGTTGATTTCTGATTTTTTCCTGGGTTTTCACGCTACCATTCCTTTTGTTTATGGGAGTTTTTTGTTAATAGGAGGAATTGGCTTTTTACTGAGGAAAAAAATGACTCCTTTTAGGGTTGGCGCTGGAAGTCTTGTCGGTTCATTACTTTTTTTTACCATAACGAATTTTGGTGTTTGGGCCACTTCTTCAATGTATGAAAAAAGCATTAACGGCCTAGTGAATTGTTATTATAGGGGGCTTCCCTTTTTACGTAATACAGTCCTAGGGGATTTATTTTATGCGACGGTTTTTTTTCTAGGATATCGAATTGTGAAATTATTAATTGTTTTGATGTTGCCATCAGCCCAAAAGGCGGAAAGGCAAGTTGGGAACACTGTGTAAATCAGTGACTGTGCCGCAGCGGTGTTTCAGTGCTTTAAGCTTTTTCTAGAAAAGTAAAATTACACTGAAGAGTCCGAAGACCGATCAAGACATGTGAAACACGAGCCATGTATCCGTCTGTACGTACAGAAAGCATCTCTTTTAACCCCTCCCTTGCCTGTCAAGCAAATAGACTTGCCACAAGGGGTTATAATCCTGCAGAAGCTCAAAGTCTTGGTCTCATAAAATCAAGCGAGATTCGAAAAAAAATACTAGAAACAAATCTCGCTACAATGGTAAATCATGTTTTTGAGGATTCTGTGGTGTCTTTTACCAATCACTATCAAGTGAATAATAAGGGAGAAGTTGTTTCCTATCCAAACCACGAAGTCCTATCTATTGATCCAGATGAACGAGGAGGCTTAAATGCATTTGGTATCTCTTCAGCAGTTTCAGGCGCCTTGGAAAATCCTCATCAAGTTGTTCTTCTCTACAGTCCTCCTGGCCCAGTTGTGTTTGATAATAATCCTAATAATAAATTTAAGGAAATAAAGCCCTATACCGATGGACAACTCTATATGATGTTTTCCGATGGAAAGAAGGTTAATAATGTTGCAATTAGTATCTCCGAAGAGGGCGAATCATGGATACGCGATATCATGCCGAATGAATACCACACGACTTCTTTACAAAAAGACGAAATAGCAAGAGTTAAATATTGTATTACACATCCTTTACTAACGGGAAGGTCAATCGATGATTTTTTAAATAGTCGATGGAATGCACAGGATAGAATCATCTTCAGAAATAAAAATCATACTAAATTTTCACTTGTACAAACTCTATCTCTTATCCATCAATCGCTTGCGGGGCAACTGGAGCAATCCCATCTTGTTGTACAAGTCTTAAATGACGTTGATATAGAACATATTACGACCCAAGATATAGACCACTTATATGGTGCCCTTGCGCAAGAATATATGAAAGAAAACAAATTAGAGAAAATAGTGTTAGGAGGAAGTTGTGGAGGAACTGAGATTAAACTCGATATATTTTCTCCAAAATTGGAGAATCTTTCAACGAAATTTAGGATGATGACCCAAGGTGAAAATATAGTTAAAACATCAAAAGATACGCTCGATTGTACGTGTCCCTTCTGCAATAAAAAAGTCGTTGCAAAAATCGCTCAAGGAACGATTACCTGCCCAAAATGTGGGGAAAGCAGTCCTTATGCATGCTAGGAAAATATGTATAATGAGGGTATGGCTCAAGTAAATCACACTCCTATCGGTGAATTGGTAAAAAAGCATAACGAAATGAAACATGGTTCCGGTTCTGCCTCAAAGGAATTTGCACCAACCCCTGCTCGTGAAATAGCTGAAGTCGAGTCTCCCGCGGAGGAGCCAACTCCCGAAGCGGCCCAGGAATTTGCCAAGCCTAAGGCTAACTCAATCAAATTGCCTCCAGAACTGAAAAAAGCTGGAGTAAAAACCATTGACGACAATGACGATCAATTTCACGCAGCGTTATACAAAATCAAGCTTCCAATAAGTGATGAAAAAATAATGGAGGACCTAAAGGCTCGACCTACGGAATCAAAGCGCTGGTATGCTACAATCCTGCTTTATATGTTGCAGCAAGCACATCTTACCTTGAAGAAGATGGGTACCAAAGTCGTACGCGTTTTCAAGACCAATTAAGCTTGAATTTTTCGAAGTTCCTCTTCAAAACCTTCTTTTCCCATTGCGCCAGAAAACTGGCCTACAATTTGCCCATCTTTGAAGAGAACGAATGTGGGAATAGAAAAAACGGAATATTGTGAGGCTAAATCTCCTTCTTCATCCACATTTACCTTGTAAAAAAGGATATCTTTCTTCTCTTCCGAAAGCTTGTCAATGATGGGGCCAGTCATTTTACAAGGACCACACCATTCAGCAAAAAAATCAACAAGAATAAGTCCTTTTTTGTCGAGCACGTCCTGTTTGAATGTTGTTTGTGATGTGTGTAATGCTGCCATAGGTTAAAACTATACAAAGTTGAGACATTGTTGTCAAGCGGCTATTCTTTTTTCTCTTCATCATAATACTTCATCTTAAAACTAATCATGAAATAGAAAAATGAAGCTATCATCACAGATCCACCAATAAAGAGAATATCTGGGAATACCTGCTCGAAAAGAGACAATTCTACTTGAGGAGATGTTTCAATTGAAGCTTCTATTTTTCTATCTGCAAATGCAAGCTCCTTGGAAAGAATAAGCTTGTCCTCTTTTTTCATACGAGAAATATTGTCATTATTGATATCTACATAGAAAGGAACACTTGTATCCTCATTATCATAAACCTTGATATTAATAAGAGCTCCCATTTCCCTAGAAGGTACAATATTGTCGAATAATTTTTCGGGAGAAAGTATAAGAACAATATACCCTATAAGAGAATCCGATCGCGATATAAGCTCCGTATCTATATTCTTATATATTGGTTGTATCAAGAATAGTTGATCCTTTCCAAATAGCTTTATTGATTTCGTCAAGATAAGCTTATCTTCCGCCTCACTTTTTTTAAGAGCTGCAAGGAGTTCATTTGATTCTGCCGCATCATATCCAAAATAGCGTGTATTATTTATTTTTGGCTCAATATAATTAAAAATATACCCTGTATTTTTATCATTAATACTATTGAGGTTAAAATACAGAAATTCAAAGGGAGTTTTCGTTTTTTCAGCTCGAATTCGAGCTACATAAGCGCTTTTGTCTTGTACCTTTTCGATATAAGCAATTCCATCAACTGCTCCAAATTGATTTTTTTGTTTATCCAAAACAGATGCTAATACAGATGAAAAGAAAGAGCTATACTGAGCTCTCGATAGCGACGTATTAACTTCCAGCAGTTTACTTCCTAGAATAAGGAGTGTTGTGTCGTCTGTAATTCTCCTTTCCATTAGAGACTGAATATATTTCCCTTTTTCGTTGAGAAATTCTTGTGAATTATTAAGGAGTCGTGTTTTCGTTATTTGATAAAGAAAAAAATTAAATGAAAGGAGAATAATTAGAAATAGTATAGCGATAAAGAGTTCTTTTTTGAATTGAGGTTCTTTCATTCTTTTTTTCCCAATAATTGGGCTTTAAAACTTTTATTAATAGAAACAATCGCCACAATGCTTGCGATTCCGCTTAGTAAGAAAAACAGGTCTGAAATATCACCATTCCAATATAGTTTATTGGCGCTTCTAAATGAAAATAGTATATCTCCCACCACTTGCAGAAATACTGCTATTACAACATAAATCGTGTTGCCAACTTCTTCCTTTTTCTCAACCCTGAGCGCTACAAATGCAAGTGAAAGAACCATTGCATCTAATAATGGGTACATATAATTAGTCGCTATTTCAAGTGGTGGAAGGGACAATCCATATTGAGGCCGAAACAAAACAAAAAAGATTGTTAAATAGACACCTATCAATATGATGAATGAGTCTCTTATACTTGCCTTTGTTATTCGGGCATGAAAGATGTCAAAGTAAAACCAAAACGCAAGTCCTAACAGGAGCGAATAGATAACATAGAAGATGTCAGCTATTGACGGATACGGAACGGGAGCTTTTACGATAAAGTTGAAATATGCCCATATAAACTGAGCTACCGCCCAAGCCAGAAGCGCAGCTCCATATGCATATAAGAAATGCTTCATCTTTGGTTTTATCTCCGCAAGGGCATAATTAAATGTCATTAGACCAACAAATAAATATGTGAAGCCGACGAATAGATTAAAAAGATAGTTAAGAGTTTGTGATTTATCGTCAAAAAACTGAAGATAGATCCAGAAAAAAAGAAGACCAAACGAAAAAAGACTTATAAATACTTTGGAGATAGTAGCTATTACTTTACTCGTAACCATACTCTTACTCTATCAGATACTCATAGAAAAAGGAAGATTATGCACTCTTATTCTTTTTTGAATGTATTAGCATATTCCATTATTTTATTTTTTCTTTCTTCAACTGAAAGAGAGCTTGTCACGCCGGGGCCACTTATACATCCCCCATCGCAAAAAAGAATATCGACGAATCGTATCTTTGTATTATCGTTAAATTCCTTTAATGTCGCTTCGCAATTTTTATATCCGGATACTATCCGTATTTCATCCGGTGAAAGGATAGAACGGATACCACTACTTTCCGTAAGCCCACCATCAAAGGGGTAGATGCGTGTATGTCCTTCAGAAATATCGAATGTGTCTTTTGGATTTGTAGGTATTGTCGCTAATCCTTTTTCTTCAAGCACTTGATTTAACTCTTTATAGGTAAGGACCAACATATTGAGTTCAGGATAATCTTCGCTTGCTTCCAGTTTCTTTACGATGCATGGCCCGATAAATACCGGTTTAGAATCTGGGTAAGTCTCGTGAACAATTTTTGCCGTAGCCACCATCGGCGAATCCGCCTGAAATGCTAAATATTTGAGCATTTCGGGATGCTTTGTCCTAACATACCGGACAAAGCTCGCACACGGACTTGTGATAAATCGACTCGTGGGGTTTTCCTTCAATAACTTCCCAACTGCCTCATTCGTTTTTTTTGCTCCTGCCGATACTTCTACAATATGTTCAAACCCCAAAGCTCTCAACTTGGTAATTATTTCCGGATACCCAAACATGAGGGGAAAAGAAGGTGCAACCATCGCAACAAGATGCTCTCTTTTATCTAAAAGCATTTTCAACTGTTCACTATCGGTCATATCTTTTTAGAGATAATTATATTCATTCCAAGAGCACCTATCCCCCCGATTAACGCCGTAGCAAGCTGGAACAATCCCATCAATTGGAGAAATGCCATGGGGACCATTTTTGTTGATGTGTAAAAGAAAGCGACGGAGAATAAAATGAGGGACTTACATACTGAACTTCCAATTATTGATACTAGTGGAGGATATTTCTTTTTTGAAAGAAAGCTGAAGGATTGAATCAAAACATAATTTGAAATCCAGATGATGGGAAGAAAATAAAGGAGAAATACGGTAAATTTTCCGAACAAAATCCCATTTAGTAATGCCCCAATGCTTGGCAAAACAACCATAGGAAGCGTTGTTTTTGAAGCATTGCGCAAAACAAATAAATAGAGGAGTGCGTTTACAATTGTTCCCGTCAAAAGCTGTGGTCCTGAAATGATAAATGGAATAAAAAAGGAGGCTGCAAGAAGCGAATATTCCATAACGAAAGATGTTGTTTTGGGAAGAGTGATTGTTTTTGGTTCCATACATATACTATACCATACCGCTCCAAAGCGATTCTTTCAGATTTATCTTTTTCTCGATAAATAATACTCCTTCTTTTCTTAGCATCATTTCCTTTGTGATGATACCCTTCCCGATGGAATAACCAGTAAGGCTTCCGTCTTTTGAAACCACTCGATGACACGGAGTATGTGGAGCATCAGTATTATTCCTCATGAGCGCCCCCACTGCTCGTGCTGCTTTGGGGTTTCCTGCAAGACGCGCCAACTGGCCATAGGTTGCCACTTTCCCCATGGGAATTAATCGGGTTAATTTATATACTTGCTCCTTAAACATTTTTTTCATGGTTGAATAACGATAACTTTTAATCGAGACTTGAAACCAGAAACAATAGCAATCTTTGATTTTGGGATTGATAGATAGCCTGATATAATGCTAATCACTCCTTCATTTGCCTTCCCTTTTTCGGCTAGCTCCTTCGTATGTATAATATAGTGCGAGACATCCACTTTTTCAATTTTTTCTTCACGCGCTTTCGGTTTCACTTTTACAAAGACTTTCATGCTATAAGGATACAATACGATTGGAGTTGAGTATAATGCCTTCATGAACTGGTATGAACAAGCACGTAGTAGAGCAAAACCGGAAGCTCTTATACTTTCAACGATTTTGAGCAATGGGATGAATTTTGCCTCTTTACCTCTCCAGGTCCCACTTGCTGCTTCAATCCTTGAGGTTTGCAGCAGAAATCAAATAGATTTGGGGTTAGTTGCTGTTGGCACACTTGGAATAGCCATGATCGGAGGAGGAATTGCTGAGGCGATTACCTTAAAAAAACAAGGAATGTGCTCAAATCTTAATACAAACATCCTTTCAATTCCCATTGAAAATAATATTGCTGCTGTTGCAGCTTCATCTATATATGGTCTTATCTCAGGGTTTCTACAGGATCCAGTCAATTGGGCTGCAATTGGAGCAAGCGTTGTGTCCCAAAGTCCCGACATAGTATTAGCTAATCAAACTGCGCGAGCACTTTTATTTGGAGCTATGGGAATAGCAGCAAATGTCGCAATTTACACGGGTAAAACGAAAGGAATCACTGATGGAATAATAAAGGTGACCAATAAAACAAAATCAATAATTCACAAGAAACAATCCTAGGTCCAGTTCTATAATATATTAATGGAATATAAACTTATATCGCTGGTACAAAACTTCCAAATGAATCAAGACCTCAAAATTACATTCATCAATCGTATAAATGAAGGGAAGGTTTCAAGAGATGAAAACCCTGCTTCTCATATGTGTGTATATTTTGCAGCCTTTGACAAAAGAGCTAAACAAGTTTTTATTGGAAAACATATTAAGTCGGGTCTATGGCTTTTTAACGGAGGACACCTTGACAAAAACGAAGGAATTGAACATGCTTTGTATAGAGAAATGAATGAAGAATGGGGTTTTAAAAAGAAAATTGATGCAAATTCTCCTTCGCTTTTTACTATTACTGAAATCGAAAATCCAAAAAAACAAACATGTAGATTGCATTTTGATATCTGGTATTTCGTTCTCTGTGATAAGAACGATTTCCATCCAGACACAAAAAAACTTTCAACTGAATTTTTTGAATGGGGTTGGAAAAGTATTTCCGAGGCTCAAGCCTTGGTCCACGATAAGGCGACACTCGCCGGTATTGAAAAACTTAGTTCTCTCTTCCTGATATACTAAACTATATGAAATTCAATATCCGGCTTATATATCTCTATCTCTTTTCTTTCGTAGGACTACTTGTTTTTGTTATCGGATGTATTCGTCTCGTAGATTTGGGCCTTAAGATAGCGGTTTTTAATAATGCGGACATGTATGTGTCATATCCTGTTTCACTAAAAGCCGGTCCAGATGATAAAAGGACACAAGATCAGATAACATCGGAAAATAAACTACAACAAACTGCACAACTGGAGGAATCTAAGAGAAATAGACAACGAGAAGTATCCTCCTCTCTTGCGATGATAATAGTAGGTGCACCTCTCTATTTATATCATTGGTCAGCTATTCAAAAGGAGAATAAGCTATCTTCAAAAAAGAGCAATCGTTCTTAATGGAATAACCTAATCATCTCTGCTAATTTAAGCGCTCGCTGTGGAGCATCTCCCACATGAGAAGAAACATTGAGGCAACTGGATATTTTTTGATTCGTTACATATTTTGAAAGAATCTTACTTTTTTTAAGCAGTTCTTCCATGCGATTTGGTTTTCCGTTTTGTATTTCCTCCCATGCTTCCATCGAAATCCCTCTCAATAATTCGTGCATTTGTTGTCTATCTGCACCACTTTTTACCGCTTCCATCAAGATAGATTCGGTTGCAGCGAATGGAGCATAGGTATTTAAATTAAAAGCGATTCGTTTTTCGTTAATTACTATCCCTGAAAGAATTTTGTCCGCGGTGATGAGAATCTGATCAACTGCTAGAAATCCTTCAGGAATGATGAGTCGTTTATTTGCAGAATCATCTAATGTCCGTTCAAGATAGGAAAGAGATGCATTTTCCAGAGCAACTTCGGGTAATTTTGTGACAAAGCGTGCTAAGGAACAAATATTTTCCGATGATATGGGATTTCTCTTAAATGGCATCGCGGAAGAACCGACCTGTTTTTTTCCAAATGATTCAGACCACTCCCCAATGTTTGGGGATTGAAGTATCCGTAAATCTCCAGCGAACTTTGAAAGTGAAGATGCGCAGGAAGCCAAAACTGACAAAACTAAATAATCAAATTGACGAGGATAGACTTGTGTAGAAATAAGGACAGACTTCAACCCTAATTTATCCATGACTATTTTTTCTAGTTGAGCTACAGTTGCCTTATTTCCTTTTAGCAGCTCGCTATAACTTGCAGCTGTTCCAACTGCGCCTTTGATACCCTTTCCTCTTATTTCATTTTGCACAAAGCGGATCTGCTTGAGAACTCCCATGAGATCTTGTGCATAAAATGCTATTCTATACCCAACCGTGGTCGGTTCTGCTGGCTGAAGATGAGTATATCCAATACAAGGAGACATTGCATATTTTTCAATGAAATCCGCAAATAATAATAAAAGCGATTGAATTTTTTTTTCGATAATCATTAATGCTTCTTTCATTCTTATCATGTCTGCATTGTCGACGATATCCATACTTGTTGCCCCTAAGTGTATTTTTCCACCACCAATTGTTGCTTTCTCCGAGAACTCAACTATCGCCGCTACCACATCATGCTTTGTTTCTTTTTCTATCTCCAGGATTCTTTGTATTTCGATATTATTTTTATTATCTTCAAGATCCTTAAGTTCTTGCTTTGAAATTAGCCCTACCTCAGCTTGTGCCTGTGCTAGGGCTACCCAAATTTTTCTCCATACCAAATACTTATGTTTTTCGCTAAATAGTTCCCGCATTTCTGGAGAGCTATATCTCCAGGTAAAAGGTGAATTATATGTAGAATAATCTATTCCTTGCATACTCTGTATACTACCATATTCTTGTGTATGAAAATCGTCGGCAAGAGGTAAGGAGTCGTGTAAAATATCACTATGAATTTAAAAACGATAAAAAAGATAGACAAGCTTTCCGGCTGGCTCTCACCCCATGAGGGACAATTTCTTTATAAAGCGGCTTTAAGAGTAAAGAACCAACCAGGAACCATCGTTGAAATTGGAAGTTTCTAAGGAAAATCAACAATCTATCTCGCAAAAACAAAACAACATATATATGCAATAGATCCACACGAAGGGAAACTAGATAATGGGACTATTAGTTATCCAACTCTCACAGCATTCCAAAAACATACAAAAGATTTTCATGTTTAGGAATATATTTCTCTTATAAAAAAAACTTCATCCGCTGCTGCTAAAAAGTGGAATAAAATAATTAAACTTCTTTTTATCGATGGTCTTCATGATGAAAAAAACGCAGGATTCGATTATGTACGTTGGTCACCATTTCTTACCGAAGGCGGGATAGTTGCAATGCATGACAGTTTTTGTGGATGGGAAAAAAGAGATTCCCTTAACAGTTTCATTTTTCTTATACACCGTCTCATAAAATCATTTCTATTAAACCGCTTTACCCTTCATAGGAACTAAAATAATTTTCGCTCATTCTATTTTTTATTATATTTCATATATTCTTATTTGATTTTTTAGCTTATACGGAAATTCTAAAGGTAATTTATAGACTATTACGTAACGTTAGTTTCAAGAGAAGATATGAGGCAACAATTTGCAAGGTAGATGATTGATTGAATCTTTTTTTCGACAGTGCTCCTACTTGAATATATTTTCCATTTAAAAATCGATCTTTTACTAAGCCTTCCCGCACATAATCTTTATATTCTTTGAATTTTTTTATATCTATCATAGTATGTCTCTTAATAATACTACTCAGCGTCCCCCATAGGCTCGATGACCGCATTATAACTGCAGTTTAGATTAAGTTCTGCAACCGTGCATATATAGTTATGTTCTCATGTATTACTATATTTATGATAGTTCGATTACATCTTATTGAGCTGTTTTAAGTCAAAATAGAGACATGATTATAAAAATAAATAAAGAAAGGACGGTGAAACATATATGGGAATTTTAGATATCGTGATAATAGTTCTTGTTATCAGCTGGCTTGGTGGATTTAGCCTTAAGATTGGGGGAGGGCTTATTCATTTGCTTCTCGTTATAGCACTAATCGTGTTCGTAGCTCGTATTTTAGGTTTTAGTATCTGATGAATGACTAGAGTTAGTTATTAATAATTTAATATACACACTATGGGAAAACTAGATATAATGGGTCAGAAAATTAAAGGTGAAGCACAACAAGTTAAGGGACGGATTGAAGACGCCACCGGCCAACATGTAAAGGGAACTGTAGATAAGATTAAAGGGCAAGCAAATGTCGTAATTGCAGACATAAGAGATAAAGCATCAAAAGATAGCATCTAGCTATCTAATTTGTGTATATATCTTCAAGCTCTTTCACCCCCCCAAAAGCGATTCTATCAACAATGGTGTTGTCCATGCCCAACATCAGGGCTGGGGTGATAACGAACTCACCATATTTATTGTTTATCTTATCAAGAGCATCAGATACTTTTCGTGATTTACTTTCGTCCTGTTCGAATAAATTCATCTGGGATTTGCTTGATGTGGAAAGGCCATAACAACTTACCGATACCTTTGCAACCACTTTTTTTTCCGGTTGTTGATTAAAAATAAGTTGTGCTCCTCGAAATAGTTCCAACGTAGAATACATTTCCTCATTCAACATCCTACCCCTATGCCAGAAGGTGTAATCTTTATATACCACTGCTACATGTATTCCTTTTGCCGTATGTCCACTACTGCGAAGCCTCCTTCCCATTTTTTCGCATAGTTTCATTATGATTTTTGAAAGCTCCTGGGGGTCTGCTGTCTGTTTGCCGAGAGCATAGTCCTGGCCATAACTTTTCCTTTCAAAATCAATTTCATCCACCTCCCATCCCCGCAGTCGCTTATACCAATAATATCCACAGATACTTTGAAAAACTTGATACTTAAGAAGAGTGGGTGAAGCTTTGAGAAACTGAAGGGGAGTAAAGATGCCATGGATATTTAATCGTGCTTCAAACCGTGTGTTTATTCCACATAGATCAGTCAACTTCAAGCTCTCATATATCCGGGGCAGATTTTCATAGGTGATGACATCCAAACCATCTGGCTTATGAAGAGATGCTCCCGTTTTTGCGAGAAATCTATTCGTACCAATGCCTACTGAAGAAGATATCCACTCCCCTATTTCTTTTTTCAGGCGATTTTTGATTTCCTGTGCAATCTCAACCAGCGGCCGTTTAAGGCTTTTTTCCATCGGGTTAAAATCCATAACAACTTCATCGATGGATTTTGGAGTGACGGAAACGGAATAATCACTACATATTCTTTTTAACCGTATGTGTACATCCCGTACAAGTTCCGTATCCGTTGTCCGCACGATTACGTCCTTACAGATAAGTTTTGCTTCCATCACCCTCATCCCTGTTTTTATTCCTAATTTTTTTGCTTCAATGGAAGGGGCGAGAACGCAGCCACGCGGAGAATTATATGCGGCCATGACAAGCGGTTTCCCTCGCAAGTGGGGGAAAGCCTGTTGAGTAACTGTAGCAAAGCAACTGTTTAAAT
Organism: Patescibacteria group bacterium; assembly: GCA_038328135.1. GTDB lineage: Bacteria > Patescibacteriota > Microgenomatia > UBA1406 > GWC2-37-13 > JAKBEU01. The sequence goes on from JBBQLR010000019.1 coordinate 14,531, forward strand.
CTATATGCATCACCAGGGGTTTATTGTGATTCAGTTGCAGCTCCATCATATATTTCTTCTAATGTCCAATGGAGAGTTTCGGTGTCCAACCGAAGCCGAAAATCGGAAGCGTCATCTGTCACATGAAAAATGTGCAAGAGCTTTTTGCCGTCTTTTACGACATGGTGATATGACACCGATTTTATTTCATAGTCGCGTCCTTGCCATCTCATTTTTACTGGGGAAACGAGTCCCGTAGAGCGGTCATATTTTGTAATCATGCTCACTTTTTCATTGATTGATTCTTGCATATGAGTCTAATAATATTGCCGTATAACGCTTACTACTACTCCCCCAATGCTCAGTGACTCCTTCGGTGTAATCGGGCCATACTTCGGGTTTGCTGCCAATAACCGTACGGTAGATTCTTGTTGTTCTATATATTTCAAAGTCCATTGACCATCTATATATGCAGCAACGATATCCCCATTCCTATGTTCCCTTTTTTTGTCGATAATTACCAAGTCCCCATCATTGATTCCTGCGTTGATCATGCTATCGCCGGACACTCGTAACAAATAGGTATATCCCGGATTCCCGACGAGGTAATGGTCAAGGGAGACGGATTCTGTTTCGTAGGCTTCCTCCATTGATGGAGAGCCAGCTTTGATAGATCCAAGAAGTGGCAACGAAAAGAAGTTTTTGGATGGGATGAGCCTTTTATCTATGATATCCACCACTTGATCATGTATCCATTTCTGTGTTATCTTTGTTATCGAATTCACCGATTTGAGACTAAAAAGATCCTTCATCTCACGAAATGAGGGCATTCTTTTATGTTTAAAATAGAATTTTTTTACTTTATTTAGTCGTGTGTCCATAGGTGTACATTTGTACACCAGTATATCTCTTTACTTCGTTTTTTGTCAAGGCCATTTTCTGTAAAATGGATTATTACTCTCTTGAAGTTACTCTTCAAACCATAATGGATTTTTATTCTTGATTTTTCCTTGATTATAATTAACCGTTATCTCTTCGTCTTTTTTGATATCGTATAACGCAATAAACTTTATCTCTGTATCTTTTTCGTTCCCTTTATATTGTGCATTCGGTTTATAGGTGTGATTGTAAAGTGATCCAAAGCCGAGGGCAAAAGCGATTTTATTTTTATCTTTCCCGAGATAATAAAAATAGGTTACGAGAAAACTTCCGTTAAGATTTGAAACGTCATTTTCAGGCACTTGTAAAACAGGGCACCTTTCAATAATCTCCCCTTTTTTAATATCGTTCAATGCAAAAACACCACGCCCTGCATTGGGAATGGTTGATTTTGAAACATAAATCTTACCCGAAGTTATACACTTATTCATACGGCAATGATAACAGAATGAGTTTTCAAATATACAAATTGGTAAAACCTCAATGGTGAAGAAATTAATCTTTTATTAAAAATGGTGGATTAAAAAAGTTGTTCCTGAAAAGATTTGTTATCTAATTTTATCAGCGAAACCTTTTCTATTTGTCTAATTCTTTCATATGAAACTTTATATTTACGTCCAATAGTTTTTAAGTTCTTTCTTTTTAAACGGAGCATCAAAACATCTGCTTCCTTAGGTTTTAACCTATGAGTTTTTTTCACAAAGTCGATGAAATATGAGAGCGTACGGTTAGACATTTTCAGTAGCTATTATACAACCGTTCATTAGGTTGATTCAACAATATAAGATCCATTCATCAGACACACAAATATCCACGGAAGCCTCTACTTCCATAATATGAATCCGCTCCGTTATGAAATATAAACACACGGTTGTATCGACGGTCAGCAAAGATGGCGCCGCCAAGCTTTCTGATTTCGGGAGGTGTTTTTAGCCAACTTGAGGTTTTTGTGTCAAATACTCCAAGGTTCTGCAAATCTCGATATTGTTCTTCCGTTAAAATCTCAATTCCCATACCAGTTGCTATATCAATGGCAGTATCTTTTGGCTTAAATGCTTTCCTTGCCTCAAGAGCTTCGTGGTCATAGCATACATTTCTACGCCCCACAGGAGTTTCTGCCGAACAATCATAAAAAATATATTCACCTGTTTTTTTATCAAAATTAACAACGTCCGGTTCTCCGCCTGTTCGTTCCATTTCACTTAGTGACCACAGTTTTTCTATGTTAGCTTCTAACTTTTTAAGTACTTTAGCCCACTCAATACCGATATGGCGATTCATGTTTTTTTCAAACCGGGCTTCCAATATTTTAAGTAATTCTTCACGATGTTCTATTATGTATTTCATGATGAGAGTATAACAAAAATGGATGCACTCGTTGTTGTGCACGCACTAGTTCTAAACGAAATTACTATTTTGGAGACGAGGGCTTGAATCTGCAATGATAGCTCATTTTACAGCCGATATTTTTCTTCGCACTCTTATCCCTCTTTTAATAAGATAGTTAAACTTAGGCTTAATTGAACTCCCCAAGCTAAAACAATAAGAATTGTATCTTTAATATTAATTCTTATTTATTACTTTTTTTGTCCTTTTTTTCAAGTACTGTGATTTGAGATCGTACTTTCTCCATTTCTTTTGCTAAATTTTCCATCTGCCGTGCATCTTGAGAGTGACTGGTAGATGATAATCCTGTTCCCCATCCTTGTTCTGCGTAAGCCGCTATCGCTGCTTCTTGATTTTTTAGATTATTTAATTTCTCGTCAAGCGCCGTTAATCTTGTGTAATTGGTTTTTGAGACGGTTGGCGTATTTCATTCATTTGATCAGGATACCAAATTTTATTCTTAAGCACAATAACTAGTGTTGTCCGTTATCAAAAACAGTCTATACCTTTGTGGTTTAAGAAGCAGGCTCCT
>JBBQLR010000020.1:0-17136 GCA_038328135.1 Patescibacteria group bacterium
AGCAATCCAGATCCCCCTTTTGTTTTCGCTAGGAATTAACGGTATACTTGTGATATTGTTATCAGTATTGAAATAATAAATTTATGGCAGTAGCACCAGTTTGTCCAAACGGTACAGGCGGCATGTTGGTAAATGGTCAACAGATTTGTGGCCCGCTTGTCGGATTCAATAATATAGGAGATATCATAAATAAAGTTGTTCCTTTTGTGATTAGTTTGGCTGGCATAATTCTCTTTTTTGTTCTCATGTGGGGAGGATATGATTATGTGACTTCGCAAGGTACGCCTGAAAAATTAAAGACAGCTAACGCAAAGATAACAGCTGCAGTCATAGGATTTGTTCTCTTAGTGCTTTCATACTTTTTAACCAGGATTGTTGCCTTTATCTTTGGGGTGGGGCAAGGGATTATTTAGTGGTTTCGCCCAGAGGGCGATGGACCTTTGGTCCAAGTGATATAATCTGAGGATGATTTTAGCCCGCATTCAACTCCATAACTTTCGAAATATTTCTTCTCGTGTTTTTGATATATCTCCTCACCTTACGATTATCCTCGGAGAAAATGCGAAAGGGAAGACAAATATTCTGGAAAGCATTCACTGCATCATAAATGGTGTAGGATTCCGGGAATCGAAAGAAGAAGAACTCCTCACCATTGGAAGTACCGAAACCCAACTTGATGGATTGTTTGAAAAAGAAAATGAAACTAACCACTTTAGGATTTTTCTGAAAAAAGAAGTCTCTGGTTCCATAGCCAAGCATTTCTTTGTTCAACAGGCTCGCAAAGGCCATGCTTATTACATGAGTGAACAAACAAAATGTGTTTTATTCGCTCCCGAGCAAATAGACATTATTACCGGTTCTCCAGATATTCGAAGGGACTATTTCAACAAACTCATCAGCACGTTCGATATCGTATATAAAAAACACCTTATTAATTACGAACAAGCATTGCGGAAAAGAAATAAACTCCTTGAACATTCTCATTCACTTGAAAGCCTTAAGGAAGAGCTATCCTTTTGGGATGTGTATCTTGAAAAAGAAGCAAGGTATATCACCGAAAAACGAAATAATTATACAAACTTTCTTAACTTTCACACAAAACTTGACGGGCGCAGTTTTAGTATTGAATATATCCGTAATGAGTTCACTTTCGCGCGCTTGCAAGAAAAAAAAGAACTTGAATTAAGGATACGAAGAACACTGATTGGGCCACAAAAAGATGACTGGATTATCTCGCTTGAAAATAAGGATTCTGCACAAAAAAATATCCAGAAATATGGCTCAAGAAGCGAACAGCGCTTAGGAGTTTTTTGGCTCAAGATGAATGAAATTCATTTCATGGAGGAAGAAATTCATATTCACCCAATCCTTCTTTTAGATGATATTTTTTCTGAATTTGATCATGAAAACAAAGAGAGAATTATTAGATTAATTGAAACCTATCAAACTGTTATGACAACAACGGAGGAAGAGTTAGTAAAGGAGATTGAGAAAATAAATAGGGGGAGTGTGGTAATTAGAATAGTATAGAATAGACTTGTTCCTTTATATGAGCTTGATGAAGAATTTTCTTCAGCCAACATTCAGCTTATTGCATATAATAGGCATATGAGGATACTTGTTGTTGAAGATGAACACCGTATCGCACACTCGCTCCAGAAAGGTCTTGAACAAGAACGATTTGCGGTAGACGTGGCATACACGGGAAGTGACGGGTATGATCTCGCATCAAGCGAGGATTATGATCTTATTATCCTTGATCTCATGCTTCCCGGAATGGATGGTATTACTATATGTAAAGAATTGAGAAAAAATAAAATCCACATCCCCATTTTATTGCTTACCGCCAAAGGCCAAACAAGTGAAAAAGTAACAGGCCTCAATAGCGGGGCGGATGACTATCTTACGAAGCCTTTTTCTTTTGACGAACTCCTTGCTCGAATTCGGGCATTGTTAAGACGAAAGGGGACGGAAGTGCAGCCAAATCTTACCCTTGACGATTTATCCATGGATGTAATAGGTTTTGTAGTAAAAAGAGGGAGCAATGTAATAACTCTTACCAGTAAAGAATTTTCTCTCCTTGAGTTTCTCCTTTCAAAAAAAAATCAGATAGTGACAAAGGATCAAATAATTCAGCATGTATGGAATTTTGATGCAGACATTCTTCCAAATACAGTTGAGGTCTATATAAAGAAAATTCGGGATAAAGTCGACAGTGTATTTCCCAAAAAAAAACAATTAATCAAAACAGTTCGTGGATTTGGCTATAAGCTAGGGGACGACGAGTAGTAATCAGTATGTTCAATTCAGCACGAAAGAAGTTAACCGCATGGTACTTACTCATTCTTATGAGTGTAAGTATCTCCTTCAGTGTCGCGATTTATCGGGGGATGTCAGCGGAGATAGATCGATTTACTCAGCTTCAGCGTATTCGTGTTGAGCGGAGGTTTGATGATGCAGGCATTCCTAGACCCCCAATATTGTTGGATCTCGACGTAATCAATGAAGCAAAACAGCATATCGTCATGAGTTTTCTGGGTATTAACGGAATTATATTCATTGTGATGGGAGGTCTCTCTTATTTTTTGGCAGGAAAAACATTACAGCCAATCAAGGAAATGATTGAAGAGCAAAATCGTTTTGTATCTGATGCTTCACACGAACTGAAAACTCCCCTTACTGCAATGAAAAGTGCTCTCGAGGTATACCTTCGAGATCCTAAAATGACGCTTCAAGAAGCTCGCCAGGTGTTGGTAGAAAACATCCAGGAAGTAAATAGGCTGCAGACGTTGTCTGAATCTCTCCTCACGCTTTCGGAGACTCAACCAAATAGTAGCGCTCTTCTTGCGCAACTTAACCCGAAAGATATCATCACAAAAGCATCTGCACTTGTACGGTACAATGCGGAGAAGAAAAAAATAAAAATTCAGATATCTATCATACCGAAAGAAAAAATAAAAGGAAGAGAAGAAAAACTCGTTGAACTATTTACCATCCTTCTTGATAATGCAATAAAGTATAGTTCCCAAGATTCGACAATAATGATTATTGGAGAAATAGAAAAAAAAGGCGTTGAGCTTCGTGTATCAGATACAGGGATGGGAATAGAGGAAAAAGATATTCCGCATATATTTGACCGATTTTATCGCTCGGATAAGGCGCGGGGGAGAAGGGGAGTTGGGGGATATGGACTCGGGCTCTCCATCGCAAAAAAAATAGTTGAGTTTCACAGAGGAAAAATAAAAGTCGAAAGTGCTATAAATTTTGGTACGACAGTATCAGTTTGGTTGCCCCTGGTATAAGTCATTAAGCTTACATTATAGTTGAGGATTGAGCTACCGCAGCCAGCGGTTCCGCACGATAATTTGATATCATAAGATTATGGGAATAATTATCTCAATTATCGTCTTTTCACTACTTCCATTTTTGTATTTGTTTACCCAAATACAGGTCGTTGGGAATTTCACGTATGCGTTTGGTAATATTGCCGGGCTCATTGGTGGAGTATTAATTCTTTGGGAGTTTATATTAGGCATAAGAGAATTAGCAAAGAAAATAGCTCCAAACCCAGCAACTTTCTTAAAGCTTCATATCATTCTTGGGGTATGGGGCATGTTTTTTGTGTTAATCCATCCGATTCTTGAGATGTTTTCCTACGCTGAAAAAATCACCTTTATCTTCGTTCCTGATTTATCGTCAACCATAACTACTTATATCACTTTCGGGCGATTCGCATTTTTACTAGTGGTTTTGCTGTGGCTTACAAGCACTTTTTTTCGAAATAAAGTTTCCTATAAAAAGTGGCTTATCATTCATTACTTATCCTATCCACTGCTCTTTTTTGTTTTCATTCATGCGCTCTTCATCGGGAGCTTCATCAGGACATTCCTTTTTATCAAACTATATTGGCTCATCTTGATGGGGCTCTATTTTATTGGAGTTATGTGGAGAATAAGTTTGTTAATAGCAAATAGAAATAATACTAATTACCCCGTTTCACCAAAATGAATATTAAAAAAAATAGTTTGTTAATGCTGGGGGTTGTTTTTGGAGTGAGTGTTATTCTTTACATCTTTGATGTCCCCGTTCTTCCTTCTTCCCCGCAAATAACACCAACTTCTGCCCTTATACCTATTACCCCTATTACTTCAACGTCGCAAAGTAGGACTATTTCTGAAATAGGGCAGTACCAAGCGCATCAATTTAATGAATCGATAATTGTTACACTCACTCTCAAAAATAATATTATTAACGATCTGAAAACGGTTCATTCACCACAAGACGGGGAGTCTGCACTCTATCATGATGCATTTGATGGGGAAATCCGCCCATTGGTGATAGGGAAAAATATAAAAGATATTAATGTATCTTGCGTGGCGGGAGCTTCAGATACTACAAATGGCTTCATGCAGGCAATCGAGAAAATAAAAACTCAGGTATAAATAAAGCGACAGGAAATCCGCGATGTGGCATGAGGGTGAATGAATCGACTACGCAGTTTCAAGATTCCACTTCGTTTGTTTTTTCTGCAGCTTATCGATGTTTTTGTAAAAATAGAATCCAAAGAGAAGAACTACAAGAGCGCTCATTCGTATAGCAATTTCGGTTCCCCATTTATCTGCGACATATCCTATCTCAAAATTCCCGAGGGGAGAAAACCCCATAAAGAAAAGTGCATAAATACTCGTTACACGCCCTCTCATATGATCTGAAACTGCGTGCTGGATAGTGGTGGTAACGGTAGCGAACAAACCAACGAGCCCTAGACCCACGATAAAAAGAAAAAGATATGCTAAATAAATATTTGTCGTGAAAGTAAATAGAATGAGTCCAATCCCAAACAGTAGGTTTCCCCCGACAATAAATATGTAGGGGTTAACTTTATGGGAGTAGGCAGAAATGATTATAGTAGCAAGGAGGGCCCCCACTCCTGTAGCGGCATATAAATATCCAAGCCCCGTGGCATTCAAATGAAAAATAGTACTCGCTATAACCGGCATGAGCGTGGAATAAGACCACCCAAACACCGATATAACTGCCGTTGATATAAGGAGGCTTTTGATTGTGGGATGAGAAAATGCATATCGCAATCCCTCGCGAATAGCAGTTAATGGTTTTTGATGGATCTTAGGAGGGAGAGACCTCGTTTTGATAAAAAGGAGTGCTATTATCACTGCAATGTAACTTACCCCGTTAATAATAAACGCAATTCCTAAACCAAATGCCGCAATAAGTAAGCCAGCAATTGTTGGGCCAATCACACGAGCACTGTTAAAGATGGTTGAATTAAGTGCAATTGCTGATGAAAGCAATTGCTTATCGTCTACCAACTCCGCAACATACGCTTGTCGGGCTGGGATATCTACTGCGTTAACTATGCCAAGTAGGAACGCTAAAAAGATAATGTGCCAAACAGTAATATGATTTGTGATTGTAAGAATCCCTAGCGTAAAAGCCAGCACCATCGCGCATGCTTGTGTAAGGATAATAATTTTTTTCTTAGGGAACCTATCTACAATTACTCCTCCGATAAGGGATAAAAAGAGGGAAGGGACAGTTGAGGCAGCGGCGCTTAACCCTACATAATATGCTGAATGGGATAGTTGGAATATAAGCCATCCTTCAGCAACTATCTGCAACCATGTGCCAATCATTGATATGAGTTGCCCTATAAAATAGAGAGTATAGTTTCGGCTTTTGAATGCGGGAAGGGAGGATAGAATTTTTTCAGTCCATGAAGGAGTTTCTCCAACGCTTATCTCGGAACTTTCATTCACAATATACTCGTCTTCGCTCTCACTATTTTCTGGTGTCGCCATATATCATTCTATCAAAAATAGGCACAAAATAATGGTCTAAATAGATGCGTGAGAAAAATAAATCTGCTCGAATATGTATGTCTATTTCAAGGTGATTACTGTCATACTACCTAATCGTAAGTATGAGGCTTTCCAAAAATGAGGCCATTATTTAAAAATATTTGCGACCTATTTTTTGTCTTGCGAGACAAGTTCTGTTTTGGTGTCTGTCTTTTAAAAAAAGAAGTTTTACTTAACTGAACTGAATTCAAGCAGGTTTATTATTCCAACTAAATCTATATACAGTATACCACACTTTTTCCCAAAATGGGGAGCATTTTTTTATTTCTCCAAATCAAGCACTTCATCAATTCGAATTTGTGAGACGAATTCCGGGACATGGGACACCAGAATCATCATTCCCTTATATTCACTTAAGGCCTCTGCGATGCGGGGCAAGTGGCGGAAATTAATGTGGTTGGTTGGTTCATCAAGAATCAACAATCCTGGTTTTTGGAGTACCAACCGGGCGAATGAAACAAGGCCCTTCTGTCCTTCAGAAAGGGTGCCGATCTTGGAATAGACATGTTCATTAGTGATAAGAAACCCTGCAGCAACGGAACGGATTTGTTGTTCATAAATTACTCCTTCAGCTTCTTTTACTGCTTTTGTAAACGATTCATACACAGTGTCGTTAAAATCAAGAGTGGAGAAGTCTTGACGATAATAGCCGATACGAACTCCAGGAGAAATAATCACTCCTTTTGCCAATCCTTTGGCAAGGGATTCAATGAGGGTACTTTTTCCGATTCCGTTGGGCCCTTTTATTAGGAGATGTTTATTCTTCACGAGAAATACGCGGCACTCTTTGGTAATTTCTTTGTGATCTTTCATTACAGTAAAGGAGGAGATTTTCATATCTTCATTTACTAGTCCCTCTTGCACAGGAATTAAGAATTGGCGGATGGTTTTGTCTTCGCGCCTCACGGCCACTTTTTCGCTTTCCATTTTCTCCGCTTTTTCTCTCATTTTTTTCGCCACAAGCCGCATCTTGCCTCCCTTATGAGCAAAGAAATTGGATCTATCTTTATTCTCCTGGATTCCTCGTTCCATCTGTGCATTTTGCCTATGTTCCCGTTCGATACGAACTGCAATCTGCTCAACTACGTCATTATAATTACCTGCATATTGTTCTATTTTTTTTGTGAAGTTGTCTAGATAAAGAACTCCTTCCGTGAAAGCGTTCAAGAAATCAGCATCATGCGAAATCACAATAACACTTTTCTTGTAGTTCACAAGGAAGTTGGTGAGATGAGTAATACCTCTATGGTCAAGATTATTGGTGGGCTCATCAAGCAGAAGTAGGTCTGGATCTTGAATGAGGGCTGAGGCAAGAAGGAGGCGTGCTTGTTGCCCGCCAGAAAAAGATTTGATGATTTTATCCAGTGGCGCTTTGAGGTTTACAGCATCCAGCACATTACTGAGCTTTCTTTGGAGCTCATGGTTTTCTACTCCGCCTAAGCACTTTTGAAAGTAGGCTTCCACGGTGAGCACCATGTCTGTGGGAGCAATCACTTGGTGGGCAATAGCAATTACAAGCCGTTTATCAATGGAAATCTCGCCCGACATTGGCTCAATTTTTCGTGTTATTAGCTTAAAGAGAGTACTTTTCCCGGCTCCATTTTGGCCCATAAGAGCAACTTTCATGCCTTTGCGGACAGAGAAACTCACCTCATCGATAATAGATTTGTCGTGCCCGAAGTCAAAGGAGACTTGAGAGAACTTAATTATGGTTTCCAGAACATCTATTTTACTATATTTTCTTCGACTTTTGTATCAATATGACATAGCTAGCCACGGCTACGGCTATCAATGCGACGGCTAGTATAGGTCTATAGGCTAGCCATGCAATCGCAATCACGATGCAACTGATTGCAATAGTAAGGAGGAAGGAAACAAGCCCTACTCCCACTCCAACGATACTTCCCACAAAGGGAATTACGCTTCCAACTACTGGCAAGACTCCTAAAATAAGCTGAAATCCGACAAACATGAGAAGTGCCCCTACTGCGCGAAGTATCCACGTCATGGTTTTGTTAGAGTCCTGCGCGTTCTGGAACATCTCTCCGGCTGTTTTGCTTCCCAGTTCAATCATATGTATCGTCTCCCCATTTTTTGTCGAGTAAGGGACAAGCGTGTCTCCCGTCTGCTTATAAATTACGCTTATCACCTGTGGCGCGATTACCTCATATCGAATACGCGTATTACCGACTTCTGGTTTTGTCACGTCCAGTGTTTGATAGTAGAGCGTGTTATCCACCAGCTTCAACTGGGCAGGAAGGCTGCTGCTTTGCACATCAAGCATCCCCTGGGTAAGAAGAAATTGTTGGTATCCAGATAGGGAAGCAAGCATATCCGGTGATATCATATACATCCCTACTTTAGTGTCCGGTGAAATCCATTCTTGATCGGCAAATGGTTTCGTTGTGGGATTCAAATGGGTATTTGACTCTCGGAAATTTGAGGAGTCAATGGGGGAGTTATTCCATTCTTTGGAATAAGTGTAGGTAGTGGTTGTTTCGGTGCCCCCTCCTAGCTTATTAACGGTTTTGCTTGATGATTTTTCTTTCCATTGATACATCTCTACTATTCGTTTCATTTTTAAAGCGTTGTCCCGTATCCCAAATTCATCATCGGATAGTACGCCCGACGTCTGGGCCATCCCAGAAAAGTGTACAAGTTTTCTATCATTTGTTGGGCTTATTGTATCGGGTACCACAGACACCACAACTGATTTTCCTTCCGTAAGGCTTTGCTCTGTTTTCACGGCACGTCCTTCATTCCAATAGAGAAGCCCAACCGCGACGATAAGTAATACAAAACCAAGCAGGATATTGCGGAGAGAACTGCCAATACGCGAAAACCACGAAGTTGAGGTTGTTTCGGTTGTAGTCATATAAAAATTATTATAGCAGTTTCTCCATGGGTATCTATTTTATCGGTTACGTTCGTTTCGTACAAAAATATAGGTACCTATAACCAAAAATAGTATAGACTCAGTAACAACGACAGCGATATCGAGAATCGGTGAGAAGAGCACAACTTTAGCATATTCTGGCGTCCCCCAGTAGTAGATGTTTCTCAGCAAATCTACAGCATAGGTCATAGGCGCAATTCGCGAAGCGATGAGAATGGGAAGGGGCAAGTTAAAAATAGGATTAAATACACCCGCAAGAAAAAATTGTGGGAAAAGAAGAAAAGGAAATATTTGGCTTGCAGATTTTTGATCCGCCAAATTCGACATCACCATTACCCCAAATGCTCCACCAAAAAGGCTCACCATAAAAATAAAAGGAATAAGGCGAATTAACCCACTTATTTGAAGAGGGATTCCAATAATAAAAGCGAAAATAAGCACTCCTCCAATTTGCACTACCGAAACCAATGTTTCACCAAGTATTTTCCCCAGAAGAATTGAATATCTAGATATAGGAGCAATAAACATTTCTTGAGAAAAGTCATTTTGACGGTCTTCAACGAGAGAAATTATGCCCGCGGCAGTTGATTGAAACAGGGTTTGTGCCAATACTCCCACAAAAACAAAAACAAGAAAATTATAGCCTAACCCTTTCCCCAGATTTTGTTGGAGGCTTGTTCCCAGGACTCCAATAAAAATGATAGGAAAAATAAAGCTTCCCACAATGCGAGTCCGGTCTCTTAAAAGCTTTGTAATATCCCGGAAGGCGATAGTAAGAATTGCGTTAATCATGATTTTTATTTTTTGTGATAATTTCTACATAGGCATCTTCAAGAGTGGGGTTGTGGATATCTAAATAGGTGAGGGGAGTATGCAGTTTTTTTATATGATCTTGCCCCGTTTTATCTATCGTAATTTTGAATGGGCCTTCGCCTTCTACGTTCCATTTATAACTTTCCATTTCAGCTTTCAAAGATTCTCTATCTTTTGCATCAAGAACAATATATTTTTTTATAAGTTTTTCCTTCACATCTTGAGGTTTTCCCTCATTAACTATTTTCCCGTTATCTATGATACATATAAAATCAGAGCCTTCAGCTTCGTCAAGGTAATGGGTGGTGAGGAAGATAGTAATATCCTCTTTTTTGCGAATATCCTGCAAGTACTGCCATAAATTATGCCGGCTAATGGGGTCAAGCCCCGTTGTTGGTTCATCAAGAAACAGCACTTTTGGTTTATGAATGAGGCTTCGTACAATCTCAAGCTTTCTTTTCATGCCACCAGAAAATGTTTTTACGGGCTTATTTAATTCCTTTTGTATCCCGACAAGTTCAGCCAATTCATCGACCTTTTTTTTATATTCTTTTGGCATGAGTGAGTAGCTAGGACTGAACGGAAATAGGTTGTAGAGAACTGCGTGAAACCGTATATTTTCCTCAGCAGTTAAATTGAGATCCAAGCTGGGGTTTTGAAATATTACACCTATATTTTGCCTTACCTTATGTGGTTCTTTTTCAACGTCAAATCCTGCAATCCGAACAGTACCATCAGTAATGGAGAGGAGCGACGTTAGTATAGATATAATCGTGGTTTTGCCCGCGCCGTTTGGCCCTAGGAGGGAAAAAAAAGAACCCTTTTCCACATAGAAGGAAACATCATCAACTGAGTTGCGATCTGATTTTTTATATCGCTTAACGAGATGGTCTACATCAATAATATGATTATTGTCCATTGCCATAATGTGATTATACCTCTCTTAAACAGAAATGCAAAAGGAACTACTATAAACATAGTATTAGTTATTACGGAGCCACCTTATTCCTTGATGTATTAATGGGATTTCGATGATAGAAAGTACCAAATAAGGCTAATAGCACTATGTTAATTGTATTAAACTCCAAATAATGTAAAGATCAAGTAGATTAATAAAATAATGATGAGAGATCCGAGTCCTAAGAAAAGCGCGCTTTTTGTAAGCAATTGATAAAAAAATGCTGCAACCAAATTAACCAGTTTTATGAGATTTGCTAAGGGGTCTGGTTCTTTGGGAGAATGTGGAGTAGACATGTCTTTTAGTATAACAAATGGGGTGGGCGGACGGATGATTTGGCCTGAAGCTATGATATACTTTAGTGAGGCTGAAAACGGCATTGGAGAGGTGTACCGAATGGCAAGGTACCAGTTTCGAAAACTGGCGTCCGCAAGGGCATGCGAGTTCGACTCTCGCCCTCTCCGCTTTCACCCGACGAAGCCTTGGCGAAGTCGGGCTTTATCGGGTTTCAGCTGACGCAATCCGAAATCAGCATCAAAAGTCAGATGAAGGTAAAATTTGTAGTTAGATTGCTTGCCAAGAAACACCTCCCTTTTCGTTACAAAAAAGCTTTTATTTTTTTGTCTATTTTTTATAGTTCATTTTCTTTTTGACTACGGCTCGTACTCCTCCTGTAGGATCTTCGCAGTCTCCTTTGTATCTTGGGATTATGTGAATATGTAAATGATCCACTGTACGTCCAGCTAATCTTCCCTCGTTTATTCCAAGATTAAAATCACTTATTTTCTCATTTTGATTTATGATTTCACTGCAGAACTTAACCGCATTTTTATCAAAGCCTTTTTCAATAATTTTTTTATAAAAAGACTTAAAATCATAAGTTTTAATATTAGCCCTTAGATTTTTAATAATAAAAAACAATTCTTCCCATTCTTCTTTGTTTAAGTCGATAATTGAAACGATATGGCGAATAGGTATTATTTCAAAATGACCAAAATTAACAGGATACATATCTGGATTAACAAAAAAGAACTTATACTTTTTAAAAATATCGGAGCTATTTTTATAAATTTCGCAAAAAATACATTTATTCATATCCTTCTTGGATAATTCATTAATCTCCTTTTGAAGAGATTCTCTTCATTTTTATCCATCGATTTCCAATTTATAAATCTTGACATGGGATTAAAAAGTTCCTGGAGAAGAACTCTAAAATATTGAGACGGAATATCCATAGTTCCATTATCAGATACAAATAAACCTGCCCCATCCTGTCGAAATAATAAATAGTCACCCTTAACTCTCTTATTTAATTCTGAGACTGTCCCGAAAGAATCAAATACAACAGGAGTTACTGCCCCCCCCAGATCCTTAACTGAAGCCTCAACTGAGGCGAGGATATTTGGACTATTTGTTGGGATTATATGAGTGTGAGCATGATAGACAGATTTCACTTTATTTCCATCTTTCATTTGACCATGCTCAAAAATTACCACCGAATCCTTTTGACAAAGGTCTTTAAGGTAAGATCCTATTTCATGCATTTCGTAATCCCATTCTGCTGGGACTAATTCAAATGAAGTCAAATGTTCTTTTGGGAATATTAAAAAATATGGGTCTTCAACAATCGGATGTAAATCTGGAGATGCTATAAAATGTTTTGATTCTGCATAAACTGCTAAATCTGTAGTATATTTATCAAATAGTTTTCTAATCCCTTCCTCTTGTTTTGCTCTCCCGCCGCATAAGACGCAATTTGGTTGCTGCTCTACCATAAGCTCATAGTATATCATTAAATTACATAAAAAATCGGTAATTCAAGATGCTATATAAGTTTCAACTTTGTACCACGCTCCCTGCAACGTAAGAAATTGCAAAGCAATTTCAACGTTGCTGGAACGTTGAAATTTACGAAGTGAATTTCTTACGTTACCGCCTATATGTATTATTACACCCACATATTGCAAAGTCTTAAAGATAACTCCTTTTATATTAGCTATACTTCAGATCTAAAAAAAAGGTTCAAAAAGCATAATTTAGGACAAAGTCAAGCAACTAAACCATTCAAGCCATATAAATTAATATTTTATGAGGCCTTTTTGAATAGATTGACGCAAAACGTAGAGAAGAATATTTGAAAGGGGGCTACGGGAGATAGTCAATAAAAGCGATGCTTGCAAGATATCTCGATAATACTCAAAACAAAATTCAGGAAAAGCGTTCATGAAAAAACATAATTTTGTATAATATATTCATATGAAAAACGATGAAATAAAATTTACTATTGATCAGTTACGTAAAGATAAAATTATTTATGCAACTGAAGCTACTGCGACTGCCGTGGCATGCATACTGGGGCTTTTATTTACAAATAGATATATTAATAATTCAGTTGGGTTTATTTTGAATGTACTTATTCTTATAGTAGGCGTTGGGTATACACTTTTTATGGGAATTGGAAATGCAAATCGATTAAATAAAATAAAACAATTGGAAAAGAAGTTGTGATAGACCTGAATGTTCCACACCGATGAAGAATAAGATTCTAATTTTAATATGATAATTATAAAAGTTGATCCACAAAAAACAGGACAGGAGTTGTTTGAGATTGACAATGCCGCTTTTACTAGAGATTTTGATTTAAAAGCAAGATCGGTTAAAGAAGAAGCTGATTATTTAAAAAACTCTGAAGTTTATATAGCTCAACAAGCCGATAAAGCGATAGGGCTTATTGGCTATGAAATGAAACAAGATTTTGTGGAAATAATGTCATTGGCGGTTATACCTGAGTATCAAATGAAAGGCATAGCTAAACACTTATTAAGTGAAGTTTTAAATAAAGTTAAAGAAGTGGAAGTTCGTTTGGTGACTCATCCGAGAAATACCCCTGCAATTATTTTCTACTTAAAGTCTGGTTTTGAAATTTATGGATGGAAGGACAATTATTATGGTGATGGACAGCCGAGATTATTG
Organism: Patescibacteria group bacterium; assembly: GCA_038328135.1. GTDB lineage: Bacteria > Patescibacteriota > Microgenomatia > UBA1406 > GWC2-37-13 > JAKBEU01. The sequence continues at coordinate 13,520 of JBBQLR010000020.1, forward strand.
TTAAGAAAGCTATAAGGACTAAGTTGTTCCAGACCAGCGTATTCCGCATTTTTACTTTAGCTTTTCATAAAAATCTATTGTAAAAAGAGGCGGTAGACAATAATTATTTTTTCGACACTTTTTTTGTATCTGTCTTAATCTTTTTTACTGCATGGGCTCCCGCCTTTGAATCTGATTTTGTTTTTAAAGACTCAACTTCATCGATCGCTTCATTTTTTATCTCTATTGTTTTTGCAACCGATGCATTAGCTACTCGAACTGCTCCAGATACTCGCGCAACAGCAGAGTTAATTGAATTTTTATTATCTTTATTTTTTTTATCATCTATCATATTATTTTCACCCCCCTTTTGTGTACGTATTTTATAATTTTGTATTGATTGCAATTTTTTGTATGGGAAAACTTTTCCTCGTCTGAAATACTTTAAGAAATGTGGATACCACTATTATTCTAAAATCTAAATACAAGAGATACATGAGGCGAAATGTCTTAAATAAAGAAAAAAATGAAAGACAGAGCATCATGGTAAAAACAACTGCGGCAAGAACATGAGAAAACCCCAGAACGTAAAGGAAGACATGATTAAATAGAACAGTAGTAAACACTAGACTTGCGATAAGAGTAGAAACTAAACTCCCGAACATATAATTTGAGTGTTTGTCTAAAAACACAATTGAATTTCCCATAAGATATGAGAAGAATATCTTAAAAAGGGGCTCGCTTCCATAATCTTGCTTATGAATATGTAGACTCTCCGATTGCTCCTTCTTTGTAACCAGGATTACAGGATTTATTGAAAGGATAGGGCATAATAGGAATATTATTTTTAATAATGAAAGGAGGTGAAACTATATGGCAACAATTGTAAACACACCAGCACAAGGCAATTCTGACTCAGGAATGGGGATGGTAATTGGGGTAATTTTATTGATTGGTTTCCTTTTCTTATTTTTTGTTTATGGATTTCCTATGATACGTAATTCAATGGGTACAGGAAGTACAACCCCTCAAATAAATGTACCGGGAAAAATTGATGTAAATGTTAATCAACCTAAATAAAGGTAGAAATAAATTAATAATTAAGGAGGTGAATACACTATGGGTATCTTAGATATTTTAATACTAATTTTGGTAATTTCGTGGCTCGGTGGCTTTGCTTTTCATATTGGAGGAGGACTTATACATACTTTGCTTGTTATAGCACTTATTGTTTTTGTTGCTCGAATGTTGGGTGTGAAGATATAAGTAAAAGACATAATTCCCCACGCCTTTTAAGGCTGGGGATGAACGTAGTGAAAGTAATAAAAATTAAAAAAATAAAATAATATGGGAAAACTTAATACTGTAGGTCAAAAAATAAAAGGGCATGCACAACAAGTTAAAGGAAAAATTAAAAGCGCAACAGGTGATCGTGTAGGCGGAACTATCGACCAAATAAAAGGGAAGGCAAATGTAGCAATTGCTGATATAAAAAACAAAATATGAAACAAACCAAAATGGCAGGATACAAACTGAACATTGAAAAGAAAACTCTCGAAAACAACTATTTTCGTGAAGTACTTTATACGGCGCAGCACAGCCAACTCGTCATCATGAGCCTTAAACCAAAGGAGGATATAGGAATGGAAATCCACGAAATCGTGGATCAGTTTATTCGGGTGGAGCAAGGTGTGGGAAAAGCAGTGCTCAATGGTGTCGAGATAGAACTTACTGACGGGATGGCGATTATCATACCATCGGGGACAAAGCACAACATTATAAATACATCTTCGACGGAAGAAATGAAGCTATACACCCTCTATAGCCCGGCTCATCACAAAGATAAAACAGTTCATAAAACAAAGGCTGATGCTGAAAATGATCTGGCTGATCACATATAAAGTATGGATATACTAACTACTTTACGGCAATATAGAATTGGCCCATTTACCCTATTTGATTCGGCTCTGGCATATCTGGGAGTATTTTTACTGGCCCCGTTATTTACGAAATTATTCCAGAAAATTCACTTATCGATTACCAGAATTCAATGGATGTGGTTAACCTTACCAATCGCAGTACTAACCCATATTTTAATTAAGCAAAATACCCCACTAACAAAGATGATCCTTGATTTGCACGGCAACTACCTTGCAAAAGGCATTGTTCTCTTCATGTTGTTCATGGGGCTGAAAGATACAAAAAGAATGAGAGGTAAAAATTAATGTAATGACTAGTTATGTATAAAAAAAGCAACAACAATCTTGCTGTTTATGAAATTAAAACGTACGGCAGCAATAAAAAGCGGGTAATCTTTCTGCTTGGTGGTTGGGGAATTAAACAATGGGTACTGTGGCCTGTAAGCAAAATGCTTGAAGCTGCGGGGTTTTACTGTATTACATACACCTTTAACCCCGAGATTCTGACACCAGACATTGATCAAACAGTGTTACATGTTCTCAAAATTAAACAACTAATAATGGAGTCTATTCAAACATTCTCTGAATTAGGGTATGAAGAATTTTCGATATTCGGTACCAGCCTAGGCTCAGTTGTTGGTCTCCTGGTTGCCAATGAATCCTCTCAAATTCATAAAGTAATATTCAATATTCCCGGAATGGATATGGCGGAATCTATGTGGGGATGGGACAAGCTTTTCCCTGATTTTAAACAAGAATTGGTGAATAGATATGGCGACTTTGAAACCTTTAAAAGTGCAATTGCACCAATAAATCCAACTGGTCATATTGACAATCTTGGTGATAAAGATCTCTTGGTGTATGTGTCGTTAAATGATGAGGTAACCCAGTCTAAAGCAAGTGAATTCGGACAAAAATTATTAATGGCACACTACAAGTTTCAGCTTCTTATCAACAATCGGTTTGGTCACACAGGAACAGGGTTGTTTAATCTATTTAATGCTCCGGTGTATTTGAGATTTCTCAATAGCATTGCTACTTGAATATTTTTTTTGGTGTTAAAATAACGGTATGTGAAAACTCTTTTACAATTGAAACTATTCACACCCCACTATAGATTCTGCGTTTGAAGCAATCACAAGGGAAGGAAAGTTGAGTATACTGAGATTATATGAATAGGTGGCATATCTCGGTACTCGGGGGAATTCTATTTATCATCTCATTATCACTCAATATATATTTTGGGTATTCTCTCTATAAAGAAAGAAAAGCTAATCTGGTACAAGTAATTGGCGTGATTGATGGGGATACAGTAGTATTGGAAAACAAAACGAGGCTTCGCATGCGCCAGATGGATGCGCCGGAAACGGAGTACTGCGGGGGAAACCAGGCAAAAGAGCTTCTTGCTTCATATGTATTGAACAAAACGGTTCGCATTGAAGAGCAGATTCCAGACCAAATGGGTAGGGCAATGGCATTTCTTTCTATAGGAAATATACAGGTAAATGAAAACATGATTGCCTCGGGGTGGGCGCGATATCATTCCGACTCAACCTCACAAACCGCTCGTCTCAAAGAAGTAGGGCAACAAGCAAAAGCGAAAAAGAGAGGCATATATAGCGAGCTTTGCCTGCAAACCATAAATAATGATAATCCAACTTGTATTATTAAGGGTAACTTGGAGAATAAAAGAACTTCGGGACGAAAATTATATTATCT
>JBBQLR010000021.1:0-13908 GCA_038328135.1 Patescibacteria group bacterium
CGAAGCGGGGATAGATACAAAAATACTTGCAGTTCCAGTTGAAAAGGTAGACCCATTCTTTGCAGACATACAAGATATTACCGATTTGAATGAAACGGAAAAAAAGAAGATTCAACACTTTTTCAACCACTATAAAGAGCTTGAAAAGGGAAAATGGGTAAAGACAAAAAACTTTTTAGGAAAAGCAGAGGCGTATGAATCGATTAAGACAGGTATGAAATAATTTTTAATTTGAAATTTCAAATTTAAATTCAATTTAAAAATTGAATAAAAAATAAAAATTTTGAATTTTAAATTGTATTTATTTTTTTGAATGTTATGGATGAAAATAAGTCAGTCGAACTAACACCAAAACCAACTTTACCAAAATCTGGTGAAGTGAATGAAGAAATCGTTTCTGTAATGAAACGGGCATATCTTAATTACGCAATGTCTGTCATTGTGTCTCGCGCACTTCCAGATGTTCGCGATGGCTTAAAGCCAGTCCACAGACGCATTTTATATGCTATGTACAAGCTGGGCCTCACTTCAAGCGCTCGTTTTTCAAAAAGTGCAAAGGTGGTTGGAGAGGTTCTTGGTAAATATCATCCTCACGGTGATTCTTCAGTTTATGAGGCTGTAGCACGTATGGCACAGGACTTTTCAATGCGATATCCTCTTATTAAGGGGCAAGGAAATTTCGGTTCCATCGATGGAGATGGGCCTGCAGCTATGCGATACACAGAGGTAAAGCTTTCAAAAATTGCAGATGAACTTTTAGGTGACATAGATAAAGAAACGGTTGATTGGACAGACAACTTTGATGCAACACTCAAAGAACCTCTGTTTGCTCCAGCCAAGCTCCCAAACTTGCTCCTTATGGGAGCTGAAGGAATCGCGGTCGGTATGGCAACAAAAATCCCACCACATAACTTAAATGAAATCGTGGGAGCAATCTGCCTCATGATTGGTAAGGCAAAAAAAACAGTAACAGCAAAAGAAGAAGCCACCATGAAGCCAACTGACGTCCCTCTTTCTTATGACGTGACCATTGATGAACTCCTTGAACATGTAAAGGGCCCAGATTTTCCAACTCATGGAATAATTTACGGATGGAATGAAATAAAACAGGCATATATCACGGGAAAAGGCAAAGTTCTTATTCGTGCAAAAGTTGAGGATGAAGAAATGGATAAGGGAAGAATGTCAATCATAATCCGACAACTGCCATATCAAGTAAATAAGGCCGCTCTCGTTGAAAAAATTGCACACCTTGTTATTGATAAAAAAATTGTTGGTATCAGCGATCTTCGAGATGAATCAGACCGAGACGGCATCCGTGTTGTTATCGAACTTAAACGAGATGCTCAGTATAAAAAGGTGTTAAACAACCTCTTTAAATATACTGAAATGCAAACTTCGTTCCCCATAAATATTGTTGCGCTTGTTGACGGCGTGCCTCAGACATTGGGCCTCCACACCATTCTTGAACAATATTTGAAGCACCGTGTGCAAGTAATTACTCGTCGAACAGAACACCAGCTGAGACAAGCAAAATATAGAGCTCATATTTTGGAAGGCTATATTATTGCACTCGACAATATCGATGAAGTTGTTGAAATCATAAAGAAAGCAAAAGATGAGCCAGATGCAAAAGCAAAGCTCATGAAAAAGTTTGGGCTTTCTGATATTCAATGCCAGGCAATCCTTGACATGCAACTTAAAAAACTTACCGGCCTTGAACGATCAAAAATCGAAGAAGAACTCAAAGAATTGAAAAAGCTTATTACCTATCTTGAATCTTTGCTTCGTGATGTCTTTAAAATTCTCGAAGTAATTAAGGCAGAACTGCTCGAACTCGCTGAGAAATATGGAGACGAAAGACGGACAAAAGTAATCAAATCTCGCCCAGGCGAAATCACGGATGAAGAGTTGATCGAAAACAAGGAAGTGATTGTTGTTCTTACCAAAGAAGGATATATCAAACAAGTTCCTCGTGAAACGTTCCGTGTGCAAAATAGAGGGGGCAAGGGAGTATCGGGTATTGAAACAAAAGAAACAGATAATGTGTACTACATTATGACTGCGATGACCCACGACTATACGCTCTTTTTCACCAATCAGGGTCGTATGTTCCAAACGAGAGTGTGGGATATTCCTGTGGGCTCACGTACTTCAAAAGGGAAAGCTATTGTTAATCTCTTAGCTTTACGGCCAGACGAAATCGTGACCTCAATCCTTACCTACGGCGCCACTGAAAACGAGAAGAAGGGCAACTTTGTGCTTATGTGCACCAAACAAGGCACGGTAAAAAAGACCACATTTGAAGAATTTGAAAATATACGGTCAAATGGCATAATCGCCATCAAATTGGAAGAAAATGATGAACTGCTGTGGGTAAAGATGACAGATGGCAAGATGAGCGTCCTTCTTACCACAAAACACGGCAAAGCAATAGTCTTTAAGGAGTCTGAAGTACGCTCCACCGGCCGCTCCTCAATCGGAGTGCGCGGTATCGAGCTTGCAGAAGGCGACCTCGTAGCCTCAGCTGAGGTCATCACCAATGACGAGTTTAAGAAGAATATTATAGTGATTGGAGAACGAGGCGTGGGGAAGAAAACCAACCTCGCGCTCTTTAAGGGCCAACACAGAGGCGGAAAAGGAGTAAAAATAGCCTCAGTAGACGAAAAAATGGGAAGCATCTGCTTTGTCCAAATCGTCAACCCGGAAGACTCAACAATCATTATGACCAGCACCTCAGGGCAGATTGTCAAGATTCCATTAGCCTCAATTCCACCCCGTTCACGCACGGCAAAGGGAGTGATACTTATGCGATTCTCAGACAAGACGGATAAGGTAGTGAGCGCCACGCTCATTTAGCCTCAAACCAGCCATGATGAATTCGTTAGAGTCGTTAGCCATCGACTTTCGACCAGTGACTAACGACTATCTTCGCTAATCTCTGGTCGCTTTTCCGCCTCAAATCTGGTATAATTGGCTACACAAATGATAATCCCGGTAAAAAAGTTGGTAGAAGTACTGGAAGAGGAATTAAAGAAAGAAGTAGAGAAACTGAGCAAGAAACACAAACTAAAGGTAGTTGTTTTTTTGGTCGGAAATACTCCTCAGCAGCTTTCATTCGTTCATATCAAACAACAAACGGCAAAACGTCTTGGTATCCTTTTTGAGCTTATTCAATACGAAACTGTGCCTTCATTTGAACCCTTCATGCGCAAAATAAAGGAAATGTCCCAGCACCCAGAAGTTACCGGCATCATAGTGCAACAACCGCTCCCTCCTCAACTTGTTACGGAAAGCATGTATGACTTTATCGCCCTTGAAAAGGAAATCGAAGGTCATCGTCGAAAAACAGAGTTTTTCTCGCCCCTCGGATTGGCCGTTCTTACTATCCTTAAATACATCTTCATCCACCCCAAAATGGACGGACATCTCTTTATCGATAAAAAGAAGGATTTTGAAGCCTTACGACGTGTTTTAAAGCATAAACAGGTAATTGTGATTGGTAAAGGAATAACCGGCGGAAGACCAATAGTAAAGACGTTTTCAGAGGTGAAAATCAATTTTATGGGCATCAATTCCCAAACACCAAATCCACACGAATATTATCGCGAAGCAGACATTATCATTCCGGCTGTGGGAAAGAAAATTCTCACTCCAGAGATGATTAAGCCTGGTGCAGTGCTCGTAAATGTCGGTGTACACAGTGTAGAAGGCAAGCTTAAAGGGGATTATGACGAAAAAGAGGTAGATCCAATCGCTTCCTATTACACATCAACTCCCGGAGGAGTGGGCCCACTCGATGTGTTATACCTTTTCAAAAACTTGGTTGACGCTGCAAAGATGCAAAAACATCACAAGGAATAGACGCAGTGTCATTTCGAGCGAAGCAAAGCGGAGTCGAGAAATCTCAGTAGATTTCTCCATGCGTCCTCCGATTCGGATGACTTAGTCGAGATGACATACTTATTTTAAAACTATTGATGAACATATTTATCCTCTTTGGCCAAACAGCAACCGGCAAAACTGCAAAAGCGCTTGAACTGGTAAACAAACATAACGGCGAAATTGTGAACTTCGACTCTCGTCAAATCTATAAAAAACTCGATATCGTGACAGGCAAAGATACACCTGCTGACTCACAATATAAAATATGGCTCTATGACATCGTGGATCCAAAAGAAACATTTTCGTCTGGTGATTATTGTGTGCAAGCAGAACAAGTAATTAAGGATATTATTTCACGTGGTAAAACGCCAATCTTGGTTGGTGGCACGGGGTATTATCTTCGCCATCTGTTATACGGAACTCCAGAAACACCAGTTAAAGAAAACTGGAACCTTCGAAAAGAACTTGAAACAAAAACTGTAGAAGAGTTACAAACGATACTGAGCAAGAAAAATACACCAATGTTTAATGAGTTAAATAATAGCGACCGTAACAACCCTCGCCGTCTTATCCGTCGTATTGAAATTGCAGATAGTGGAATTCCACTGCCCTCCCTCCCAACTGCTGAAACCCTCTCTGCTCGTCTTAGTGACCTTGAAGGGTGTGAAAATGGCATAACAATCACGTATGTGCCATTCTTCCATACAACAGTCGATATCGTAAGAGAAAAAATTACACAGAGAGTTGAAGACAGGATACAAGCTGGGGCATTTGAAGAAGTAAAAAACTTACTCAAGGAAGGGTATACTAAAAATGACCCGGGTTTAAACGCAATTGGCTATTCCCAGATTATTGGATACATTAATAATGAACTTTCGCTCAGTGAAACAAAGAAACAGTGGGTTACTGCCGAAGTGCAGTATGCTAAGCGCCAAAAAACGTACTTCAGAAAATACTTCGCATAAGCCTGTTCTGATAGGTTATCTTATGATATAATACATATCTAATATATATGGCATCCACATCTGAGAGACCAGAAACACGTATTTACTTTACCCAACCCCTTCCCAGGGATTCTCATTTTTATGACGCATATTCACCCGATTTTTGGAGAAATAAAATTGAGTTGGCGCATTTTTTGGATGCTCTTCTGCAGCTTCCCCTTAGAGACGGAACTATGTCGGAAAAAGATGTCCTAAAGGTTCATAACTTCCTAATCATGCTGGCCTATGGCAAAAATAATGTTCCTTTCATCGCCTATCTCGAAGCAAACCAAACACGAACCAATCTAGTTAGCGTCGGGCTTTTACGAGATAAATATACTCATTCAGATCCGTCAGAGCAAGCGGAAGTAATTGACAGACCACAACTCCTTCGCTTACAAGCAAATCCCGTAGACACTGCCCTTCAACTAAGAACTACTATGAGAACTATACTGAACAGAGATACTACAATCACCACTCCAGGAGGCGGATTTACAGTGTCTCATAGAGATCCTTCTGATGCCCATATTCCAGGTGTCATTGCAATAGCCGGCACTTCAGATTCGGGCCTTGCAGTCGGCAGGTTACTTCGTAGCAACTACGAGCCCCTCCTTATGTCTCAGGCAACAAGCGCACTTCGTTCAAGATAAGAAGAATTAATATGGGTTTAGAAGGTGTGATTATTGTTTATTAAAAAGTTTCATGAACGCGTCTTTTGGAATCTCCACAGACCCCACCGACTTCATCAGTTTCTTTCCTTCTTTCTGTTTTTCCAGGAGTTTATTTTTTCGTCCTACGTCTCCTCCTCCAACAAGCTTCCCCTTATGCATCAATACGTTTTTTCGGAATGGAGAAATTCGCTCTGAAGCGATTATCTTTCCTTTGTATTTGGCTTGTATTTTTATGTCAAACTGTTGTCGCGGGATAAGATCTTTCAACCGCTTCGTGAGGAACTGCGCTTTTTCTTGCGCTCGTTCAGTCACTACAATTTCGGAAAACTCTTCAATCGGATCGTTATTTAAAAGTAATTCCATTTTATTAGCATCCGCCAGTTCATAGCGCAAGATTTCCCAATCAAGAGATGCGTATCCGCTGGTCATGCTTTTAAGTCGATCAAAAAAATCGGTGATAAGCTCCGCGAGCGGCATTTCGTAGGTAAGGGCAATCTGATTAGTGTTATCCATGGTTATAAACTTTGCTCGATGTTCCTCACACACCTTCATCACAGCCCCTGTATAACTTTCTGGTGTATAAATAAAAATCTTTACTATTGGTTCATAAAATTTCCCGTCCTCAATCTTGAACTCCACTTGAGGAGGGGTAAGCACTAAGCTCAGCTCGTACTCTCGTTCTAACCGTTCCCGTACCACGTCAGCGTGGAGTAACCCCAAAAACCCTACGCGGAATCCCGCGCCAAGTGCTGTACTGTAAATACCACTAAAATCCAAAGCGCTATCGGTAAGATACAGCTTTTCCAAAGCTTTCTTGAAATTCAAATAATCATTTGTGTCTGTTGGAAAAATACTTGCATACACCATTGGCTTTACTTTCTTATATCCAGGAAGAGGAGGAGTTTCATCCCGGGGAAGTTGCATCGTGTCTCCGATCTGAATGGCATGGATATCCTTTAAATTTGTCGCTACATAGCCTATCTCGCCGTCCTTCAACTCATCAACGGTAGTAAGGTCTGGTTTAAAAATTCCAACCTCTGACACGATGAACGTCCCTCCTTCATGCGCCATCTTTACAGTCATCCCGCGTTTCATTGATCCTCCGAATATTCGAACAAATGCAATTACTCCTTTGTGAGTATCGTAATAGGAATCGAAAATAAGGGCTTGTAATTTATAGTTTGTAGTAGAGCGAATTTCTTGAGACGCTTCTTTAAGGTTGTGGTCCAAAAGGGGAGGTGGAGGTATTTTTTCAATCACGCTATCAAGCACTTTCTGGACCCCGACTCCAGTCTTGGCGGAAATTTCATAAATCTCTTCTGGTTTCACACCCAAGAAATCTATTATTTGTTTTTTCGTTTTCTCTATTTCTGCTCCCGGCATATCAATTTTATTAATGACGGGAATGATAACAAGATTTTTATCAAGAGCTTTATATGCATTAGCAATTGTCTGCGCCTGTATCCCTTGAGTGGCGTCCACAAGAAGAATCACGCCGTCCACACAGGCGAGTGTTCGGTCGACTTCATAGGAAAAGTCTACATGCCCTGGAGTATCGATGAGGTTAAGTATGTAATCTCCATAAATCATTTTCACTGGAGCCAGTTTTATCGTAATTCCTCTTTCTCGGGATACAGGATTACGGTCTAGCAGTTGCGCCTCGTGTTTCCCAACGCCTACCACACCCGTAATCTCCAATAGACGATCGGCAAGAGTGCTCTTGCCATGATCCACATGCGCAATGATAGCGAAGTTACGAATTGAGGACATATCTTAAACCTGTATTAGTTTGAGGGTACTCGTCTTTCCTTGTTGCATCCATTCGTCTCCATACACAATCACAAGTGACTGACCTTTTTTAATTGTTCCTAGTTCCAATAAATGCGCAACTATTTTTTCAAGCCCTTTTGCTGTGACCAAATCTCTCGTGAATGGAGTGAAATGGGAAAGCGGCTGGACGCCATAATCCACAGTAAGCATATCTCCTATTTTATTGCTTGAGACAAGTGCATAGAGGGGGACGCTTGGGCGATAGCGAGAAAGCATACGGGCAGTTCGTCCCGTTTCGGTAAACACCACAAATCCTGTCACTTTATTTTTTTGATTTTCCAAATTTCGATAAATATTGTAAGCAGCTTCACATAAAAGTTGCTCGTTATCTTCCACACGGAAATTATATTGCTTACGAGTATCGCTGCTAAATCGAGTTTCGTTTGATTTTACGATATGTTGCATCATACTTACTGTTTCAATCGGATATTTTCCAGAAGCGCTTTCGGCCGAAAGCATCACGGCATCAGTAAGGTCAAACGTCGCATTTGCGACATCTGATACTTCAGCTCGTGTGGGGAATGGATTCTCCACCATCGTCTGCAACATTTGAGTAGCAGTGATTACGGGAATTCCTTTTTCGATACATTTTTTTATCATTATTTTTTGCCAATAGGGCACTTCCTCCAGAGGCAGTTCAATTCCCAAGTCTCCTCGGGCCACCATTATGCCGTCACTTACTTCAATTATTTCGTCAAGATTATCAATTGCAGACTTTGCTTCTATCTTTGAAATTATTTGTGCCACTACTTTGTACTTTGCCATTTCTTTTCGCGTTACTAACACATCATCCGCGGTGCGCGCGTAGGAAAGGGCGATGTAGTCTATCTCGGCTCGTTGTGCCATTTTTAAGCCCTCAAAGTCTCGGTCAACGAGCACTGGGAAGGGGAAGTTTGCGCCAGGAATCCGCAGAGACTTTCTGTTTTTGAGTACTCCTGCACGATTGCATTTCAGAATTACTTCCGGTTTAAGTTCCATCACAGTAAATGAAAACGCTCCATCATCGGCAATTAAGTGTTGTCCTAATTTGAGGTATTCAAATAAGTCAGGGTGTGAGCAGGAGATTCCTTTTTTCTTTTCTGTAAAAACAGATTCTCCCAGTGTGATAAGCTCACCGATTTTTACTTCGATGCTATCTGTGGGCATGTTAATACGGATTTCCGGACCCTGTAAATCAAGAAGTGTGCCAATATGCTTTTTCATTTTCTTCGCAACTTGCTTTACGCGGTGGATGCGGCTTGCATGCCAGTCGATGGTGGAGTGTTTAAAGTTAAAACGAAATACATTGACACCGGCATTAATGAGGGCTTCTATTTGCTCTTCAGATTCGCATGCTGGTCCAATTGTTGCGACAATCTTTGTTAGTTTTTGCATAGGGCTATTATACAGGATTAATACCTCTTGAAAAACCTTTTCGGTAATACGATAAATAAAAATTATCGAGTGATTTCGTGAATTGAATTGCCTAATGCAACTGCTCTGAAAGCATCAGCAATAAGTGGCGCAATCTTAACCACGCGAACAAGCGGATTATTTACGACTTCTGGTCGTTGTGGGAGAGTGTCGGTTACATAAATTCTGGAAATTCCCGCTTCCTGAAGTTGGTGTAAACAGGTTTTTTCTCCTGGCATATCGATAAATTCTCCATGTGCAATTGCAACGGAAACCGTTAATGCGCCGGCTGCATGAAGTCTACGCGCTGCTTCGATAATTGTTGAACCTTTAGATAATACATCATCGACAATCAATACATGGTGTCCTTCAGCATCTCCCAATAGTCCGTATCCCGTTACCCCGTTGGGGGTCCTTCGTTTTTGCATATATCCGGATCCGCACCCCCGTAAAAATTCATCATACTTGCGCGCTCGCTCGGCTCCACCGTAATCAGGAGAAAAATATGCAGTATTACTTGGATCGATAAGTTCTTGCCGGACAGCCGGGACAAGAACGCGACTGGCATATAATGCATCATACGGCAAATCTGTAAAACCTACCTCCTGAGGAGCATGTAATTCTACCGTTTGAAATCGCTGTGCTCCTGCATTTTCGAGTGTGCTGAGCGCAACTCGTGCTCCAATTGCCTGTCGTTTTGCGCCGATTTTTTGCTGATCATCGGGTCGGTCTTTCCGCTGATAGGGCATCGGTGCATAAAATGAAGTCCGTTCTCCTGAAGATCCTCGTCGCGCCGCATCAAGCATCATCACAACTTCTATTAATCCGTTATTAACGCCATTTGGAGAAGCGGCCTGCATAATGAATACCGGTTTTTGTCGAAGGGATACGTCTATATTAACGTCCAACTCTCCCTGAGTATTATTATTAAAATAACACACTGGTTGTTGAAGACTAATTTGAAGAATATCGGCAACTTCTTGCGCAAGTGCGGGATTTGAAGTGCCGGTGAGAAGACGTATTTCGTTATGGATGATTGAAATACCCTTGTCCATGGGAGATCCTGGTATCCGTGCTTCAGGACGGTGTCTATTGATTCTTGGCACTGCACCACGCTCTAAAGATGACATATAAGGAGCTTATCCTAACAAATTAAAGTTTATAAGTCAAACCCCACAGCTTCCTTAATGCTCGGTCGTTTACGTACCCTCTTTCCAACTTGCCAAATACTCTTTCTGCTGCAGCGTAAGAGCATCTATTTCCACTCCCTCACTTTTCAGTTTAATTCGTGCGATTTCCTGATCGACATCTGGTGGAAGCGCATACACTTTATTTTCAAATTTTCCCTTATTGTTCCACATATATTCCGCGCCCAGTGCCTGTCCAGCAAAGCTCATATCCATCACGCTGGCAGGGTGCCCTTCAGCGCTTCCCAAATTCACGAGCCGTCCTTCTGCAAGGAGATAAATTCTCTTTTTCCCCACCATATACTCTTCAACAAATGGTCGCACAGTTCGTACGCTTTTTGCCATCTTTTTCAACGCAACTTTATTTATTTCAACATCAAAATGTCCTGAGTTTGCAATAATAATACCGTCCTTTGCAGCTTTCAAATGTACCGCATCAATCACATGTTTGTCTCCGGTAACGGTTACCACAACATCTGCAATTGCGATTGCTTGCACAAGGGGCATTACGCGAAAGCCATCCATTCTCGCTTCAAGCGCCTTCACTGGATCCACTTCACACACGATAACGTGAGATCCCATTCCAACGGCCCGTCGTGCAAGGCCTCTTCCACACCAACCATACCCCACAACAACGAAATTACGTCCTGCAAGGAGCATGTTTGTGGCTCGAATCACACCATCAAGAGTAGACTGGCCCGTGCCATATTGATTATCAAACATGTGTTTTGTCATGTTGTCATTTACTGCCAAGACAGGTATCTTGAGGGCATTATCTTTTTCCATTGCACGAAGACGAATCACCCCCGTTGTCGTTTCTTCATTTGACCCAACCACGTTTGCCAAGAGTTCTTTCCGGGTTGTGTGCATCACGCTTACCAAATCTGCTCCATCATCCATCGTCATGTTTGGTTTGCCGTCAAGTACTGCATTAAGATGTTTAAAATAAGTCTTGTTATCTTCGCCCTTAATTGCAAAGGTGGGGATACCATATTCTTTAACGAGTGCCGCTGCCACTGCATCATTAGTTGAAAGGGGATTGCTCGCTGCCAAGTACACATCTGCTCCTCCGGCTTTAAGAGTTCTCATCAGGTTTGCCGTTTCACTTGTTACATGAAGGCACGCTGCCAATTTTACGCCCTTAAGAGGTTTTTCTTTCGCAAACCTTTTTTGAATTAAGCGCAGCACCGGCATTTCCCGCTCTGCCCATTCAATTAATAGTTTTCCCGCCCCAGCCAGTTTTATATCCTTGACATCGTAGTTCATAAGTTTATTAAGTAATTTTTAATTTTAAATTTTTAATTTAAAATCAATTTTTAATGAATTAATTTATAAATTTCAAATTCGATATTTAGAAATTGAATAATAATTAGAAATTTCAAATTTCAAATTTATTTAGTAATACTTTTCACTCTCTTTTCTATCTCTCCATCCGTCACCTTGTATTCCACAGTCCCCACGCATTCCACCGAAAAGCTCGCCATCACATTCCCCATCACCAAACATTCTCCTATTGATTTCCCAGCAGCAAGCGCTCCCACAAATCCACCTCTCCATGCATCCCCGGCGCCCGTTGGGTCTACCATTTTCTTTACGCGAACTGCTTTAACTATTTGAGTTGTGATTTGTTCGTCATTCCCATTCCCATCGTCGATTCCACGTTCTTTATCAATCTCGCTTCTTTTGTCATTCCCGCGAAGGCGGGCCTGCACCCGAAGGGGTGAATCTATACGATTTCCCTGGATCCCCGTTTTCACGGGGATGACACATCCCTCATACTTCACTCCCTTTACCCCCAGTGTCGTTATTACGTTTACCCCGCTTTCTACAATTTCCCTTACACTCATCTTTATTCTTTTTTCAATCATCGCGATTTCATAATCATTTCCCACAAGAAATGTTGAATTCAAAACACCTTTTTTCAACAAATCATCTCGTATCCACGTGAGAGTCATACCCGGGTCAAATAAATAGGGGAGTTCATTTTTTATCACGAATTTTAGTACCGTAGAAAATGGCTTTTCATGTGTTGCGCTCACGATCCAAAACTCTCGAAATGATGCGTCATTCCCGCGGAGGCGGGAATCCAGGCTAGAATCACTTTTCTCTGATTGAGAAATTCGGATTTGCTTAGGATTTAGTGTTTCGAGTTTAGGATTTAATCTCGCAGCTCCATAATAAAACCCCCAAATCTGATTATCATTTTTATCTGTTATCACTTTTCCTGTTGCGGTATATAGCTTTGCATCTTGCTGTACATATTTTGTATCAATCTTGTTTACTTTAAAAAAATCTAAGAGCTCGCCCCCGTCTCTTCCCACAGCTGCTACAGGATATATTGTTATTTTTTCATCTTTGCTATTCTGTTTGTCATCCCCCAGGTTTTTTCTGTCATTCCCGCGGAGGCGGGAATCCAGCCTCTCATGTCCATAATAATCCACAGTATTTCGTAGTGCATATGCAATATTCGTCGTTATTCCCCCAAGGTGTTTTGCAAGATCTGATACTGCAAACGATACGTTTATCTGGTGAAGTTTTTCGGGGTGAAAGTAATCTTTAAAGTGATGAGGAAAAGACATTATCTCGTCGTATGCCATTGACCCCGCTACAAATATATTTTTCATTTGAGAAAACCATTGTAACAGATATTAATTTAAAATTTTTAGTTTTTAATTATTAATGAATTTATAAAATTATAAATTGATTAAAAATTTCAAATTTTAAATTAAAAATTAAAAAGTTTATTACATCCTCTCCCTCATTTCCTCATCTACCACTAATCCCATTTTTATCCTTTCACAATTATCCAAAGCTCTTCTTTTGCGGCTTATAAACGACAGACAAAGAAACTATTTTGCTATAGAATAATGTTTATTATTAGTTTATTATTCTTTTATGTTAACAAAGGGAGATTTGATCGCGATTAAAGGCGTCGTAAAAGGTGTGGTTAAAGAAGAAATTTCAGAACTGAGAACGGAATTGAAAGCAGAAATGGATAAAAATACAAATGATCTCGTAGAACTTATTTCTTCTGGTTTTAATACTCACGCCGATCAGTTTGATAATCATGAGCAGCGCATTGTGTGCCTCGAAAAAGCATCCTTTGGGGCAGTTTCTTCCTGAAGCAATTAATTTCTCTCGACCTTCGACTAACGACCATCGACTACCGACTCTTAAGCTCTCTCCAGCATTTCCTCATACACGCTTGCGGCTTTCTCTATTTCTCCGTAGAAAAGCTGTTTCCCCCCGTGGAGTACCAAGCCCTTATTACAATACTGTTTTACCTGTGCAACGCTATGGCTTACCATCACCATGGTACTTCCATTCTTTTTAAATTCGTTCATCCGTTCTAAGCATTTTTTCTGGAATTTCTGGTCGCCAACAGCCAATATTTCGTCCACCAGGAGAATGTCTGGCGTTTCCGCAACCGCTACCGAAAATGCAAGCCGCATATACATGCCGGAAGAATAATATTTTATCGGTTGATCCATAAATTCCTCCAGTTCCGCAAACTTCACTATTTCGTGATACAGCCGTTCCATATCTTTATGTTTTATTCCAAGAATAGAGCCGTTAAGGTATACATTTTCTCGCCCCGTAAGTTCCGGGTGAAATCCTGCACCAAGCTCAATTAAAGGGGCTACTCTTCCATTAACAGTTATTCGCCCATCACTGGGCTTGGTCACTCCAGCTATCACTTTAAGAAGTGTAGATTTGCCCGAACCATTTTTTCCCAATATGCCAAGCGATTCTCCCTTTTCCATCTCAAAATTAATGTGGGATAGGGCGTTAAATTGAATAGTAGTTTCTTGCCGTCCAAGAAGAGCCGGAATAAACTCCTTAAACGTCTTATGCTTCTGGAGGTTATATTTCTTACATATGTTTTCAGCACGAATAGCAATTAGTCGTTGGTCGATGGTCGATGGCAGTGGTTGATCATTTTTCATAATCTTTTTTTAT
>JBBQLR010000022.1:0-13342 GCA_038328135.1 Patescibacteria group bacterium
GTACTACCACATGTCATTTTGGCCCGAGGGTTTGATTTCATTATTAATTAATTTACTCGTTTGGGGCATCATCATTTATCTTGTTTTTCATCTTGTACGTAAAATGACCGCAGGAAGACACTCTGGTTTTTGCAGTATGCACGATCATCATTCCTACGAAAATGACGATTCTTCCTATTTGCGCGTAATCAAGATGAGATATGCAAAAGGCGAAATTAATAAGAAGGAATATGATGAGCTAAAAAAGGAGTTCTCTGAAGAATCAGAAGAAGAGGAAATTGAAACTACAAAAGAAACAATATCAGAAAAAGAATAAATTTTTTCCTTGATTTACATCACTTGAACGTCGTGTGGATGGCTTTCGATAAGTCCACTCTGTGTGATTTGAATAAATTCGGCCTTATCCCACAGTTCAGTAATGTTTGTTGCTCCGGAATAAGATAAACCAGATCTCACTCCTCCAAGCATTTGATTTAGCAAGTCAAGTATTCCTCCTCTGTACGGGACAACGCTTTCTACGCCTTCCGCAGCATAACTCTTTAGGTCTTGGAGCACTTTTGGATCTCTATAGTGTCGGTCGTTATTCGCCATGAGTGAAGCCATGCCTCGGGTAAGTTTGTATTTCTGACTCCCTCGGAATAAGGTAAGCGCTGGGCTTTCTTCACATCCCGCAAATAGGCTTCCGATCATCACGGACGATGCGCCTGCCGCCAATGCTTTGGTGATATCCCCAGATGTTCTAATTCCTCCATCTGCTATTATTGGAATCCCGTGATCTCTCGCCACCTCAACACAATCTTCAACCGCCGTCAGCTGAGGAACGCCACTCCCCGTGACAATTCGCGTGGTACATTGCGCTCCAGGGCCAATCCCTACTTTTACGGCAGCTGCTCCACAACTGATGAGATCTAAAGCTCCTGCAGCTGTTGCAACATTGCCGGCGATAAACTCCATTTTGGGAAATTTCGTAGTTAGATCTTTTAATACCTTGAATAAATGGACGCTATGTCCGTGTGCAATATCGATAACAATCACATCCGCTCCTCCTTTAATAAGAGCTGCTGTGCGATCCGTGCAATCTTCCTTAATACCTATTGCAGCTCCAACAAGAAGCCCTTCCTTTTTTACTATTTTCACTTGTTCTACTTCTTGTTCAATAGTTAAAAAACGATGAATGATGCCTATCCCCCCTGCTTGAGCCATCGCAATCGCCATTTTCCACTCCGTCACTGTGTCCATATTCGCGGAAATAATGGGCATCTTAAGCTTTATTTTTGGTGTCAACTGAGTTGACAAATCAATACTTGAACGGGATACAATCTTTGTTTTTTGTGGAACAAGTAGTACATCATCAAATGTGAGTCCTTGTCGTTTTACTTTTGTCATAGGTTAAAAATAAATTAAATAATAATATTTCGTTCTCTTTCTGGACCGGTTGAAACAATTCTAATTTTAACTTTCAGAAATTTTTCAATAAACTTTAAATATATCTGGCAATTTCTTGGTAATTTATTGAATTTTGTAATCATCCTAATATCTTCTTTCCACCCATTAAATGTTTTATAAATTGGCTCCACTTTTGCTAGTTCCACGTATCCACAGCTACTGTAGGGAATTTTCTTTCCCTCATACCGATACTCCGTACACACCTTTATTTTTTTTATTCCCGTTAAAATATCTGATTTTGTTATAGCTAGGGAGTTTGCTCCTGTCACTTGACATGCAAATTTTACCGCTTCAAGGTCAAGCCATCCAATTCTCCGAGGCCTCCCTGTAGTTGTTCCATATTCATGGCCCTCTTCACGAATGGTATGTGCCACATCATCATCAAACTCAGTCGGTACTGGCCCTTCCCCCACTCTTGAAGTGTAGGCTTTTACGACAGCCCAAATTTTATCTATTTTTCCAGCCAGTCCACTGCCTGTGTTAATCCCTCCTGTTATTACGTTTGAACCTGTGCAATACGGGTACAGACCCCAATCCACATCAAGCATCACGCCATGCGCCCCTTCAAACAGTATGTTTTTCTTCTTTGCTGCTGCTTCAAAAAGAATAGGAAATGTGTCGATAACATAGGGGGCTAAAATTCGTCTATACTCTTTGAACTTTATCAATTCCTTTTCGACATCGATCGGGACAACATTAAATAGCTTAAGAATTTTATTTTTTATTTCAGACTGGAAACGGAATTTTTCTTCAAAATATTTGAAGTTGAACAGTTCATACAAACGAATACCGTTATAGCTTACTTTATCTGCAAAAGTCGGGCCAATACCTCGCTTTGTCGTTCCTAATTTATTTTTTCCTCGCGCATTTTCATATGCCTCATCCAATGCTTTGTGATAGGGCATGATGAGATGACATCGAGGTGAAATGATAAGTTTTTTTGTGAGGTCCATTCCCTGTGCTTGAAGCTGTTTAATTTCAGTTATGAGCACTTCGGGGTCTATAATTACACCATTTCCGATAATGCCTATCGTTTTCTTATTTAATATCCCCGAAGGCATGAGATGAAATGGATATTTTTTTCCGCCTACGATTACGGTATGCCCTGCATTGTTCCCTCCGTGAAACCGCACGGTATAATCAGACTTCCCTGCTAAATAATCAACTATCTTACCTTTCCCTTCATCTCCCCATTGTGACCCAAATACAAATTGCATCATATGAGTATGTGAATTGATAATGAGAATTTGTTTTGAGGGAAGTTTTTATCGCGCAACGAACTCA
This sequence comes from Patescibacteria group bacterium, assembly GCA_038328135.1. Taxonomy (GTDB): domain Bacteria; phylum Patescibacteriota; class Microgenomatia; order UBA1406; family GWC2-37-13; genus JAKBEU01. The sequence continues at coordinate 2,731 of JBBQLR010000022.1, forward strand.
TTTAATCAAACTAAATCTCCTCTGTCAATTGAAGTTTTATATTTTTGTTTCATTACCCTCAATAATCACCAAAGTGCCTGTTGTGGGATAATCCAATATATTTCGTGTTACGAATTTTTTATTGATAAGAAGATTTTTTATCGCCGCGATTACAATGCCGTGAGTACATATGATAATATTGTGTTGCGGAAGCTTAAACGCGTCATTTATAAAATCTTGGACTCGTTTTCGGATGTCTCCAATCGATTCATTATTATCTTCATTCAACCGTTTATCATATGTAAATTTCTTGCCGGTTATTTCGGTGATTATTGCGCTCGTTTCCCTACACCGTATGATTTCTGAGGAAATATTTGTGCTTTCCCCAACCTTTTTTAATGCAGTCGCAACTTTTTTGATTGCAGGGATGCCTTCCTTTAAGATGGAGGCAGTCATCTTTCTTTTTCCATACCCATGCAGACTGTGGGTCGCAAGCCCATGCCGAACCAAATAAAATGTCTTAGATTGATTCATAGACACTAATTATTTTTTTAACAATGATATCCCACGATAGGCCTTGTGCCTTTATTCTTAACTCATTACTAATATGTTTGTGGGCTACAGTATCTGTCAATAAATAGTTAATCTGCGATGCGAGAAGGAGTGGGTTGTTGACGGAAGTGATAAGAGCTGCATGTTGTTTATCGATAAGTTGCGATACTCCAGCCACGTTAGTAGTGATAACAGGTATGCCGCACGCCATCGCCTCGAGTGTGACTATACCGAATGATTCATAATGGGATGGCATAATCACCATCTCGGCTGCATTGTAATAATCAGGCAAATCTTCTTGTCTTTTTTGTCCGACAAATTTTACGTGAGTAGTGAGATGAAGTATGTCCTTTAGTTGCTGCAACATTTTAAGTTGATGAGACCACAGCTCCTGTTTCTGCAAAATATCCCCTCCCACAATCCACAAACATACGGAGAGTTCTGGGTTCTGCATAATAAGTACCTTGAGAGCATACATGAGCATATCGAGCCCCTTAAGCGGCTCGATGCGACCCACGAACAAAAGAATTTTATCACTCATCTTTGCCCCGATTTTTAGCTTTGAAGCTTCCTTATTGAGTGGTTTGAAAAAATCAATATTAACTCCTGGGGGGATGATGGTAATTTTCTTACTATCTGCCTGGTACAGGTATTCCAAATAGTTTTTTTCTGTATCAGTTGGAACTATGATTCTGTCCACTTCCTTTGTGAGAAGTAATTCTGCATTAATCCGTTCTAATTCCTCTTTTTCGAGTTCGTCCCGTGCAACCAAATTCTTCATCAAGGCCAGCGTATGAAACGTCATCACAAGGGGAAGCTTTGTATTATTCTTTTTATTTATGTCAAGTCCTATCAATCCTGATAAATAATAGTGACAATGATACGTGTCATATGTCAAATTGTGTTGCTTTATAAACGATATGAACGAATCCGTAAATTCACCGATGTATTGAATCAATTTTTTTTTATCTACGGCTTTCATTGGTCCGGCAGGAAGATGGATAAGTCGAAGGTTTGGCATAATCTCTTCAATATAAGTATTCGTTTCGTCCTGACATCTGGTATACATATCAACCTCAATCCCATTGGACGCAAGTGCTTTTGAAAGTTCAAGTACATAAACGTTCATACCGCCTGTTTCCTTCCCCTCCTTTGAGGCGAGAGGACAGGTATGATATGAAATCATTGCAATTCGTTTTTTGTGTATATTCATTGTGGTAATTATAGTGGAAAAAAGAATATTGATATAATTAAAAAATGTTAAAAAATATTGACCTAAAAAGAATCACTTTCGGAATGACTTCAGCTGTTATTACGGGAATTGCGGCGCTTGGAACTCTTTTCTCAAACCCTCAAGCAAAGATGTTTGTTATTTCCTCCCTCCTTATCTTCGCAGTCGCTGATAATATTGCGGACACTTTTGGTATGCATGTATATCAAGATTCTGAATTGATTAAGGAAAAACAAGTGTGGATTGGCACTCTTTTTAATTATGTTACTCGCCTCATCATTTCGTTAACTTTTATTGCAATATTGTTACTATTCCCCACCAACATCGCATCCGTGCTTTGTATCGGTATTGGGATTATCCTCCTAACAGTCATGAGTTATCTAATTGCGAAAAGAAGAAAAAGTAATCCAGTTTTTATGATAGCAGAGCATGTAGGTCTTGCGATTGTGGTGCTTTTGCTGAGTTCTGTTGTCGGAAATCTCATTCGTTCCCAAATACACTAATTCTATTTACTTTCCCCCCTTTTGTCCAAAGGGCAATCGACCTTTGGTCGACACTTGTAATTTTACTGAATTCGCATATTTGAGTAGGTCGGATTTAAAGATGTGGGTATATGCTTTTTTCTTTTCATGTCGTTCTTCTGCGTATCCAATTAACTTTGTGAGTAATTCAGAAAGCTCGATACCGCTTTTCTTCCAAAGATGGTGATAGATAGTGCCAGGTAATGGATTTACCTCGTTTGCGTAGATTTCCTTGGTTTCAGTATCATATAAAAAATCGACTCGAGCGATACCGGAGCATCCGATAAGCTTATAGACCTGTACCGCCATATCTTGTATTCTTTTCGTCGTCTGGACGTCAAGACGAGCAGGAATCATAATGCTATTCTTTGCATTTCCTAATTGTGCACCTCCGCCTTCTAGATATTTGTCCTCATAACTAAATAGATCTTTCGCAAATATCGATTCCTGTAATAATGAGGGAATTGGTAACTCATTCCCAATCACGCAGCATGTAACATCCATGAGATTGACAATGCACACTTCAACTAGTACCTTTTCGTCATAATGAAGTGCCACTTCTATCCCAAATTCCAGATCTTTTTCTGTTTTAGCAATTGAAATACCAATAGAGGAACCAAGACGCGCAGGCTTGATGATGACTGGCAGATTGAGATGCTCCATGATATTCGTCATTATTCCCTTTTTATTTGTTTCCCATTCACCTTTCATAAAAAATACGGAGTCAGTGCCGGGAACTCCCGCCGCCTTATAGAGAAGTTTTGTGATTACCTTATCCATCGTTATCGCCGAGGACGCCACATCACAACCAACATAAGGAACTTCCAGTAGTTCACAAAGCCCTTGAAACGTGCCATCTTCTCCGTTTTGTCCATGGAAGGCGGGAAATGCGAGATCAATCTCTACCTTTTTACCCCCAAATCCCTTCTTATTAAATACCAATTTTCCCACAGATTTTTCCATATCAAGCACCCACCGCGTATCTTTATCTGAGAAAGAAGAACTAGGGTCGCTAAACTGCTTAAGATGCCCAAATTGTTCTCCAATATACCATCTCCCCTGCTTGTCAAGGTAAACTGGAACAACAGAATAGTTCAATTTTTTTAAACCAGAGATGATTAGCTGCCCGGTGATGATGGAAACGTCATGTTCTGGGTTGCGACTTCCAAAAAAGACGCCGATTGTTTTATTCATAAGAAAAGTAAAAACTTGTACCCTATATTATACATAAATGATGGTATTCATAAATCCGAACATTATGTCATGCATGCGGACCTTCATGCGGTGGAGAGTTGGAGGATTTATACCTTATTATTTATAGTTATCCGGCCAGTCATTTTGGAAAAGCACTACATCATCCGGTTGTACTATGTTCGCCATATCCGCATGAGCCGCTTCCGAACTTTTATACCATTTAATAGTATCTTTATCAAATCCTGCCGAAATAAGTCCTTCCGCTATAAACGGAGTTGCACTATTCTTAATCAAAACCACAACATTTGCGACTTGGGCGAGTTCTTTCCCTATTTCCCGGTGAATGATGGCGTTTTGGCGCCCTGTCTCTACTAATCCCGGCGTTATATAAACTTTTCTTCTGTCAATATAGGTAGACAATAGATAGATAGCCTCCTTCACTCCTTCAGGATTGCCGTTATAGCTATCATCAATCACAAGTACTCCCCGTGCCCCATCAATCGGCTCTAGTCGATGTGGAAGTGGCTTTATGAGCGATGCCCCCATTTCTATCTGAACATCACTTAATCCGAGTTTTTGTGCAACTGCTTGACTCGCTTGTAGCACCCCTTTTGCATACCGTCCCAAGAGGCCGCTTTTTAAATGAGAGTCTCCTGAACTGGAACATAAAACGATTTGTTGATGAGATATGTAGTTCTTATAGTTATCATGAATTAGTTTACAGTCATCGTTCAATACCAACAGCCCATCTTTGTCCATATCTTTAACTATTTCAAAAATCGCAGATATTGTATTATCTATACTCCCCATCCGTTCTAAATGTGCCTCATTTATTCCGGTAATTACCGCGATTTGAGGCTTAACAAGGCCACATAATTCACTAATATCACCTTTTACATATTCCCCCATTTCCACAACCAATACCTCCGTTTTTTCATTTACTTTTTTCAGGATAAGATTGGCAATGCCAAGTGGTGTGTTTATATTTTCCGGCGTCTTTACCACATTATATTTTTGTGAAAGAATAGTACTTACCGCTTCTTTCATCGTGGTTTTTCCATAACTTCCCGCAATTCCGATGACCTTGATGTTCGAATATCGTTTGAGCTTTTCTTTTGCCTGTTGTATCCACATTCTCTTAAGAAATAGGTCAAGAGGAGTGAGAGCCACCGTCATGAAAATAATGGGAATCAAAGAAACATATAGTAATAAAATAAATAAGGGAGAAATCACTATAGATAATCCGATTATCATCCCCAATGAAAGAAGGCTTATGAGCGTCATTTTAGGGGTGAAAATAAGTTTTTTTCTTAGTTTGGGAAGTGGAATCCCCTGTGTGTTGACAATCGTTTTTATATATCGGGCAATATCATATTCTTCAAGTTGAAGAAGATACAAGTGATAATAGAAATATGCAAAAGGATTAATTTTTTCCATGTGTAGACTTTAAAAACTGGAGTACCGTGTCGTGAAATTCATTCTTTCCATCCAAAAAGCAGTAATGCCCCGCGTTTTGGATAATATGGGCTTCTGCATTTACAATAAGACTATGGAAAACGGTTACATCGCTCACTGGCGTATATGAGTTTTCATCATTCCCACCCCATACAATAAGGGTTTTTGCTTCAATCTGCGGCAATTCAAATTCAATATGCTCCCTAATAATATTGATAAATGTTTCCCTCAGTTCGGGAAATGTTATATAGTCGTCGCTTCCGGACAATCGAAGGATATTTATCCGTATCCCCTGCATAAAAGGCAGGTCCATAATGGGCTTCATTGTTTTTGCAATTTTTATTTTTGTTTGTGTAGTAAAGGAAGTATGTGGCAATCCGGATGAATCAACGAGCACCAACCCAGCCAAAGGAACAGATTTCTTTGATGCAATGCGGATAGCAGTCTTGCCTCCAAAGGAGTGGCCGATCAAAAAGGGTTTCTGAATCATTTCTTTTAGAATAAAGTGTTCTACTATATCTGCATAATTTTGTAAATGAAAGGCGGATTTTGGGCCCTGTGACTTCCCAAATCCAGGAAGATCTAGGTAATAAAGTTCAAATCCTTCATCTACTAAGGGAGTGGTTGATGCAAACCATAAAGTGCTATTTGAACCCCATCCGTGGAGAAATACTACCGTTCCTTTCTTTGCTCCATTTGGAGACAGATGATAATAATGCAGTAGTTGCCCATCAACGATGATGTCCTTCTCCATTGGCTTTTGCATTCCTTATTGTAGCAGTTTTTTAATGAGCGCCCCTATTTTAAACTGAATAAGAACGGCAAGAGTAAGACATACAAATAATATATATGCTGAGAATGCATAATTTTCAAAATTCCATTGTGTAATAATAAGAAGACCTATTGCTGCATTTATCCCTCCAAAAAAATAGGCTGTAGCGTTTTCTGTTTCAGGTTCATGATATGACTTAATAAGGGTAGGAATCGAAGCAAGAGCATCGGCAAGAATGCTAAATAGTATTGCGATATTACCCGATCGAGTAAGAAACCAAAAAAATAATCCTACTAAGGAAAATGCACCACAAATCATGTCAAACTTTGTAATTTTCCATGCAGATTTTTTACTAAAAAATGAAGCGCCAAAAACGAGTAACGGGCTAAACCCCGCGATAAAAGTAACCCAGATTTCACTCTTTACTCCTTGTTGAATTTGGGCAAAAAAAATGATGAAAGGAACAAAAGCCCATAAAAACCAAGACACTCTGTTGGGCTGCGCCTTTCCTTTTAGGGTATCGACTAGATATCCCATTCCTCCCACAAACGAGATAAAAACTCCCAGAAATACAAAATTTGGATGAATCATATATGAATAGAACTATTATATAATGTGTTCATGCAAAAAACGTTGATGTTACGCAGTATTATTATCGATGTGGTAAATCCGAACATAAACGTAGCAGAGGCTGAGCGTAATCTCATTGAGCTGAAAAGCCTGATTAAAACCTACGGGAGTATCGATGTTGGCCACATCATCCAACACAGAACAAAGCCTGATAAAGATACCTATATAGGATCGGGAAAAGTACAGGAACTCATCGAAATGGTAGCCAATAAAAAGATAGACATACTCATACTGAATGATGTTGTGAAGCCCACCCAACTTTTTCATCTCACTGAGCAGTTATGGAAATCGAATCCAGACATTAAAGTATGGGACCGAGTGGATCTTATTCTTCATATCTTCGAAAAACATGCACAAACCACTGAGGCACGTCTTCAAATCGAAATTGCCCGAATGCATCATATGGGTCCTCGAATCTATGGATTGGGCGGAACATATTTTTCACGTCAAGGCGGTGGCATTGGAAGTAAGGGAGTGGGAGAAACAAATATTGAACGCATGAAGCGACACTGGAGAACGCTTATCAAAAATAAGGAAGATGAACTTAAAAAGCAGCTGGAACATAGGCAGGGTCAGGTAGACCACAGAAAAGAAATGGGAGTTCGTCATATCGCGCTCGTTGGCTATACAAATGCAGGAAAAACAGCTCTTTTCAATGTATTAACTGGTCGAAATAAAATATCGGAAGATGTTTTATTTGCCACGCTCAGCTCTACAGTGGGGAGGCTTAAGGGCGTGGGATACGCCAATAATCTCCTTATTTCCGACACGATAGGTTTTATCCAAAATCTTCCCCCTTCCCTCATCGAAACATTTAAGTCTACCCTTCTTGATGTTATTCATGCAGATTTAATTTTGCATATCGTGGACATTAGTGATGAATTAAGAGATAGGAAAATAAATGTCGTTGATAGCATTATCAAGGAAATAGGCGCTTCAACAATTCCCCAAATCCTCGTTTTTACAAAGGCAGACCTGCTCCCTGAAGAACGCTGGGGAGAATTTGAAGAAGTAAAGAAAAAATACTCCTCGATACCCACAATGTTTATTTCTTCCACAGAAGATATCAACATAAAAAAACTCACCGAAACTGTTACACTCTCCATGACCAAAAAGTAAAATATCCTTGTCTTAGAGGGTGTTTTTTTGTATAGTAGATGCATGGAAAGCCCGTCACCACCGCAGTCTCCATTGTTATTGCAAAAACAACTTCGCGAGCCAACAATGAAAAGAGTTCTCGGTAGATTGGAAGCTTTGAAAACTACGCAAAAAAAAACCCAACCTTGAAAATAAGCAGCTTGAGCGTGTTGAAAAACATCAAAAAGACTCCGAAGGGCTCTTTGGAAATTCTCAAGAACTCCTCAAAAAGTTTGGAATTCCTGAACAGGATGCAAAAAAGCTCAGTGAAACCTTTGCAAGTGGTGAATGGATGTTCGAGGAAAGTTTTATTGACACTCGTAATGAAAAGACGAAGGTGACTTATAGGGAGTCCCAAAAAATTTCTGATAAACGAAAATTGAGTAATAAAGAGCCTGAAGGCTTCCATGAAATCCCAACTGTAGAAATTCAGTTTACCCTCAGCAGTATGATTGAGTCTGCTGTGAAGGTCGGAAAGCTTGACAAAGAATATGTCAAACAAATAATGGAGCAATATTCCAATCTTACAAGATGTAAGGATTTTGGGCTTTCCTGCATCATCCCCGTGGAAGAGGACAAAATGATATTAATCCAAAAAGATACAGATAATAAAGTCTATCTCCATCAACAAAAGGATGCTATTCTGGAAAAGCTCCAAAAACCCGCCGATATGGGAGTGATTATGGGAGGATGGACAAGCAGTATTAGTTTTGCACAACAAGAAGCAATACGATCTAATGATCCAAAAAATGAAGCAAATCTTGCTCAACAATTTTTTGGCAGAAAAGATGATGCAACGAAAAAAAACTCTATTGTTCTCACCTGTGCGGGGCCAGGGATTGAAAAAAATGAACTTGCGGATACAGTTACGCCAGATAAGCCGTTTGGGCCGAGCGACCACATGCTTGCGATGGCAGCTGCTACCACTCTCTTCGGGAAGTCTGACGTAGCTCTACATACTTCATTCTTTGGTCACTCGATGGGAGGAGCGGCTATGATTGACCTATTACTCAACTATAAGCTCCCCAAGAACTCCTCTATTGTCAGTGTGAGTGCAGCTATACCTGGCGCCAATCCATGGGCAAATGCAGCAGAGCGTGTTTTCCAGAAATTCTATAATGCCACCTCTTTTGTCGAATCAATTCCCCACAATTTAAGGACCATTCCCCAACAATTACTCGCCATCGCAGTTTCAGGCGGAATGGATGTTTTAGACACACTTGTGTATTCTGATGTTTCACAGAAATACCTCAAAGACCTCCTTCCCTATTACCCTGCAGTCAAAAAAAATATTTCAACACTTGCTACTGGACAGCTCTTTTTACCGGGAGATAAAGAAAACATGCCTGAACTTGTTGCAAAGCATGTAGTGAACTTTGGAAAATACCCTGATAGCTCAACTTTCGGCGCGCTTGGAAGCATACTTGATATGCCCCTTGATTCTGATCGATTACTAAATAAAATGAGGGAGGTTAACTGTGCTTTGGTTGCCGATAAAGATGACCAAATGGTGGACACAATAAGTGTACTAAAACAACTTCCAAGGGAAATTCCGTTTTTTGTTCTCGATGACGGTGATAAGGGTTCACATATGGCTTTTAAGCGCAATGAACGTCATCTTCGCCTTTCGCTTTTGGGAAAAGCTGCTGAACAGTTCTCTACAGCTCAATATACATTCCTGACAGAAAATTTATGTAAACAGCTGTATTCTCGAAGAATAGAAGGTGCTCCAATAGATAAACAGGCTATCATAGACCTTATGAATACGAATGGTCAAGATTTGGAAAGAGTCTTTAATCCTGACTTAACACCCGTTTCTAGACGTGAATATAGAAAATCATACGATTTTGTTGCTAAGTTCCTCTTGAATCTGGGCGATCAAGTGCATTTCAACGACCCCAACGATCCTCTTCTGCATAAGCCCGGTGCTAAAATAACCCCATAAAAAAACGCACCGAGCCCTTGGAATCGTTCCTTGGACTCGGCTGCGGATATTATTTTGAGCTTATTTTTTCGATCAATGCTTCTTTTGATCTTTGCTCACTTTTCTTTTGTTTATTTAGCTTTTTGCTTTTTGTTTTAAGCTTGAAACGGTTAGCTTCGGGCTTTCTTCTTAACTCTATTTGAGTTATATTTTTTTGCTTTCAGCTGTATGTACTCTTAGTTCCTATTAGTATTGGTGACTTCGAGCGGTTTTTTGTTTTTTGCTTTCAAACGCTAAGCTTTTTGCTATTTCCTATTTACTATATTTTTTCTAGTTTGTCTTTATATTAACTTATAATAATTACATGTATACTTCAATGTAGACTATTTATTAAGCTTTGTCAAGGGGTATTTTATCTTATAGTTATTTTAAGGGGGCTAATCGTATTTTTAGCTTCATAACGGGTATTCCACTTATTCTGCTCACTCGGCAATTTGTACACGGTGAACAAATAAATTGATTTATTAAAACGAATTCCACAGAAGTTGGTTATGTACTTCGTGATGATACACAACCTCCCCTACTTTTACCCGTGTTCCCAGTTCCAATGGGCTTCTATCTGCTACTGCCTGTTTGAGTTCTGTATATTTACGCTTATATTCCTCTCCTAGTAATTTCTCTATCCACTCGCTCTGACGAAACTGAAGAATAGCGGTTTGAATCGTACCGGGGAGATAACGCACGCGTGGACGTTTATCCACTTCCTTTTTTTCAATCGGCCCTTCAAGCCCGGTTCTCACAAGCGAGTACAATGCCAAGTACGGATTTGCGTCAGGCCCAACGCTCCGCACTTCAATTCGTGCAGATTCTTCATTATGAAGGGGCACCCGAATCATCGCTCCCCTATCCACTTCAGAAACCTTTATTTCATTCGGCGCTTCATAATGGGGATCAAGCCGACGATATGCATTCACGCTTGGATTAAGTATCAAACACAAATCATTTGCACTAGACAAAATGCGATCTATAAACTTCCAGCCCATTGCAGAAAGCATTCCCTTTCCTTGGCTGTCATAAAAAATATTTTTATCTTTTTTTGCAATTGAAAGATTTGTGTGCATCCCACTTCCATTAATTCCAACAACGGGTTTTGGAAGGAAGGAGGCGGTCATACCCATTGTTCGCGCAATCTGCCTACAGACAAGCTTGTAGAGCTG
>JBBQLR010000023.1:0-13167 GCA_038328135.1 Patescibacteria group bacterium
TTGGATCTTTTTGTATATTCTTCGAGCGAGTTTTTATATATCTTCGCTTTTGTTCCGACCAAATAGTAGGGATATACACTGGGCTCAAGTGCATCAACATGAAAGCCTTCCGTAATAAGCATACTGCTGAGCAACCCAAATCCCGCTCCTACTTCCAAAATATCCTTTCCATTTGAATGTTTCTTTATGAGTTTTACGCTGAATTTGTAGCGCATTCTAAACTGTTTCTCTCTTTTTTGATAGTCTGAAAATGAATAAATATCCGAAGTTTTCATACGGGGGGTTTTAGGATCAACAAATCCGGTCTTACAAGCCGCGCACTGGAAAATACGCACGCCTTGTACCTTTTTATACATCTTAATCTCCTTTGATTTGCATATCTGGCAGTACATAGCTGAAATTATACAATACGGAGCTCCGTCTCCAAGGTCCACCTCGTAGGTTGCCCAATTAAACTAATACCAATAAGACATCGATTTGGCCTATTGTAACAACTTAAATATAGTGAATAGCGGCTTATAATCCGCTGTGTTTTTTACTGGACTCAATTATATTGCCTTCATGATGTGCCCCCTCTGTATTTCAAAAAATACTCAATTCTTCGCGAAAAAAAAGACATATTCATTTTTCCGTTGTAAAAATTGTAAAACTATTTTTCTACCTAAGCTGCCTTCAAAACGGGTTCTTAATAAATACTATAGTAGTCAATTTACTTACAATGATGGCAAACAAAACGAAAATGTCATTCGAAAACAAAGTAAATGTATCTTAAGTTCTCTCAAAAAACTATCAAATAATGCTCAAACGATTTGTGATGTCGGTAGTGGATATGGATATTTTATGGACGAGGCACGAAAAAAGGGATATATCGTAGAAGGGGTTGAACCCTCAATTCAGCTTGCAGATTATACTTTTAAAAAATATCAGCTTCCTGTCTATTCTGGTAATTTGGCAAGTTATATTATTAAAAATAATAATCAATTTGATATCGTTACTTGTATCCATGTCATTGAACACGTTGTGAACATAAAAGAATTTATTTCTCAACTTGTACGATTAGTTAAACCCGGAGGAGTGCTTTTCATAGAAACCCCAAACAGCGACAGCCATTTGCTTTATGTTGAAAAAGATGAATACACTTTTCTTATTCCGCCGGAACATTTATGGTTGCTTTCCAAAGATTCCATCAAAAATATTATCCCAAAAAATGCAAGAATTATAAATACAAGTACATACAGTTTCTCTGAACATTTTATGGGTATTATAAAGCGAATGATAAAAGGCAAACCCGAAAAAAAACGAAACAATACTCAGATTACTACGTCTTTCGATAAAAATAAGCTTCTTGAAAATAAAGAAATGAGTGTGAAGAAAAAAATATACTATCAACTTTTTGATCTTACATTAGCTCCACTTTTTACGGGTATATTAAATCTAAATGGTAAGGGGAGTATTCTAGAATTATTCATACAGAAAAACATCGATTGAACCCTAGACAACGAAAGTGTGTATACCTTATGGCACAATAAGTTTTTGCCCTGCTTCTACGTTGTAGGGGTATGGAATACGATTTGCATCAATGAGAAGCCCCATTTTATTTCCGTCTCCATATATCTTTTCTGCAATCTGCCAAAGATATTCTCCTTGTAAAACAATATACTCCGAGATTTTCTTCGTTTGTGCGGCTTCATCCGTAATTTCACCCTTCGTAGGCAGTTTTGGTTGAATGGAAGGGATGATGAGTATCTGATTTTCGGTGAGGACGTATGGTTCAGACAGCTTGTTCACTTTTGCAATATCAATTGCATTGAACCCAGATCCATACATTTTTTCTGCGATTCCCCAGAGATCGTCATTTAATTGAACAGTATATGTCTTGACTGTGTCTATCTGGATAGATTTATTTTTAGTCATCGTCGCTTTGTCCTTATTAAGTCCGATTTTCATTTTACCAACTGCAAAAACAAGAATATAGGAAGAAATGAGGAGACCTAAAAGAAACACAGGGAACTTTTCCTTGATGAGAGCAAAAGTCTCATTTCGATAATCCGTGATAGGGTTTTGTTTTTTTTTCATAAGAGAGCCTCAATACGTGCTCCTATGCTACCATAAATAATTTTATATTCAAGTGAGTCATAGCTAAATACGTCGTCCTTTTGCATTTGCGATTACCCTTGGTATATAATAAGGAGATTAAATGTTATTAGTTTACATTTAAAGCGTATGAACACAGGAATTATTCTCATAGGTGTTGGTGTATTGTTACTTGTCTATTTAGGTAGTGTGTATAACGGATTTGTTATATTACGTACCCGTATCCAAGAGGCTCTTTCTGGAATTGATGTACAGTTGAAACGACGTGCAGATCTTATCCCCAATTTAGTAGAAACAGTGAAGGGATACGCAAAACATGAAAAAGAAATATTTGAAAATGTTACGAAGGCACGTGCATCTATGATGTCTGCCGGTTCCCTCCAGGAAAAAGCAGATGCAAATAATATGCTTTCAGGGGCATTGAAATCACTTTTTGCAGTTGCTGAAGCATATCCAGATTTAAAGGCGAATACAAACTTCCAGGATTTGCAAAGACAACTGGAAGATACAGAAGACAAAGTTTCTTTTTCCCGTCAATTCTACAATAGTAATGTCTTGGAGTTTAATACCATGGTCCAAGTCTTTCCAAGCAATGTGATTGCGGGAATGTTTGGATTCAAAACTGCAGAATTTTTTGCAGCCACAGAAGAGGAAAAGAAAAAGGTAGATGTAAAATTCTAAATCTGATGATCGTGTAATGTGTATCGTGTAGCGATTGAAACGGTACACGTTGTGCGTTATACGTTATACGAATCTCATGACCATATATTCTCAAATATCATCCAATAAACAAAAAACTTTCTTCATTATGGGTTTGTTCATTATTCTCCTTTCTGGGTTCTTTTATATTATTGGTCTTTATTATGGAGACGCAAACGGATATTTGGTATTAGGCCTCATTATTTCTTCTTTTTCCTCTCTCATAAGTTATTTTTTTTCTGACAAATTGGTATTATTTTCAGTTGGAGCAAAACTTGCAGATAAGGACACCTATTTCAATTTTTATACTGCAGGAGAAAATATGGCTCTAGCTGCAGGTGTGCCTATGCCTAAGCTTTATGTAATACGTGATCAATCGCCAAATGCATTTGCCACCGGTCGTGATCCAAAACATGCAATCGTATGCGCTACGGAAGGTCTCCTTACGATGATGGATAGGGCGGAGCTTGAAGGGGTAATTGCTCACGAAATGAGCCATATAAAAAATTATGACATGCTCGTGATGACAGTCGTTTCAGTGCTTGTAGGTACAGTCTCACTCGTTGCAGATTGGATATTACGGACAATGTGGTGGGGCGGGAGCAATCGGGATGATGACGATAGAGGTGGTAAGAATCCCCTTACTTTTGTTTTGCTCATCGTTGCGCTCATCATCGCTCCCCTTACCGCCACTCTCATCCAGCTTGCAATTTCACGAAGAAGAGAATATTTGGCAGATGCCGACGGAGCGCTTCTTACACGTCGTCCAATGGGCCTGGCCTCGGCACTCGAAAAGATTGCAGCGTACCCTGTGGGAATGAAAAATGCCACAACGGCAACCGCACATTTATTCATCAGTAATCCATTCAAGAAAGGCAAAAAAGGAAATTGGTTTATTGATATGTTCAGCACACATCCACCGATTGAAGAGAGAATACGATTGCTCAGAGAGATGTAATTTAAAATTTTTAATTTAAAATTCTGCGTATGTGTGGTATTGCAGGAATTCACGGAATAAAAAATGAGGCCCTATTGAGGACGTTCTCTCATGAAATGGAACATAGAGGGCCAGACGGGGATGGCTATTATTTCGGAGAAAATGTAAGCCTTATAAATAGGCGATTGGCTATTATCGATATTAAAGGGGGAGATCAACCCATTTATAATGAAGATAAGTCTGTTGTCGTCGTTTATAACGGGGAAATGTATAACTACCGCGAGCTTCGAAAAGAGCTAGAACATGCTGGGCATGTGTTCTCCACCCAATCAGATACAGAAGTTATTGTTCACGGATATGAACAATGGGGAGATATATGTTTTGACCGGTTCAACGGCATGTTTGGAATCGCGCTCTATGATATAAAAAAGGATCGGCTTCTCTTGGCTCGTGATCACTTCGGAATAAAGCCTTTGTATTACACCGTAACAGAAAAGGGGGAACCATTTGCATTTGCTTCTGAAATTAAACCGCTTCTTACAAGTAAATTCGTAAAAATAACTCCTAACGATACAATAATATACCGTTATCTCCGATATCGAATTCATGATGACGGGAGAGAAACATTTTTCACCGGTATTAACAGACTTTTACCTGGCGAGGTTATGATTATAGTAAAGGGTATAGCAGAAATTAAATCATTCACCAACCTACAATCTGAGCTCCTTTCCCTCTCCGAAAAACAAACTAATTCTAATTTGACAGATTCTAACATAAAAGAATTCAAGGATATTCTTATAGATAGCATCTCACGCCGACTTATTTCTGAAGTTCCTGTCGGTACCTGTTTGTCCGGTGGGCTTGACTCCTCTACCGTTGTGGCTGTAGTCAACCAACTTTTGCTAAAGCATGTCCACGATTCAAAATCAGTTGGGAGTGTGCAGAAAACATTCTCCGCTGTTTTCCCGGGAAGTACCAATGATGAAGAGGCATATATCGAAGCGATTCTTGATACATCCAAAAAAATTCAAGACTTTAAGATCTATCCAAATTCCAAGGAGTTCCTTGTAGACCTTAAGGAGTTTGTTCGCACGCAGGAAGAACCAACCATCAGCACAGGGCCCTACGCACAGTATAAAGTAATGGAGAAAGTACACAAGGAAGTATCTGTCGTACTAGATGGGCAGGGCAGTGATGAAATGATGGCCGGGTATCTCCCGTATTATTTTGTGTATTTGCGGCAATTAATAGCACATAATCATTATATCGATGTTGCACAGGAATTGTGGAATGGAAGGGATGTGTTCATGAAATTTATATTACAAAAACTGAGTACGAAAAAAGTGGTTGATAGCAAAAAACTACTAAATGCAGAATTTGTCGAGAAAAATAAAGACGTTCGGTTCAAAACGGAAAACACGAATTTGAAAAAAAGGCTATTGAAGGATATTTTTTCGAATAGTCTGCAGTCTCTTCTTCGCTATGAGGATAAAAATGCTATGAGGTTTTCTGTTGAAGGGCGCGTTCCCTTTCTCGATTTTAGATTGTTAAAATATATTTTTTCACTTTCGGATAAGGCAATAATGTGGAATGGTTGGAATAAATATATTTTACGAAAGGCAACGGAAGGTATCCTTCCCCCCGTAATAAATAAACGAAGAAATAAAATCGGGTTTACTACGCCGGAGCAGGAGTGGTTTCTTAAGGAACATGCGGTAATTCGTGCCTATTTCACCAGCGAAGCATTTATTTCAAAGGCATATTTAAACCAAGCGGAATTGGTCATTGCCTTTGATGGATTTATAAAAGGAGAGACGGATGATAGTATGGTTTTTTGGAGAGCGCTCAACCTTGAGCTATGGCTAAGAGAATTTTTCCCCACAATCGCAACAGAACAGAAAGAAAAAAAGGCAAGAAAAATAGTAAAGCCAACAGTTACAGTGAATGAAAAACAATATTTTCGGAAGCTCATTCCTACCCATGTCTTCCAAAAAGGTGAAGATTATGTGAAATCAATCTCATCTCTTATTAAACAATCATTTGAAAAACAAAAAAATGAAGACGGTAAGAAATGGTTTATAGTTGCGACCGAAAAAGTAATCGCAACTGCACAAAATAGATCTTACTTTATTTGGGATATTCATCCCGGTTTTTTTGCACGTCTTTTATCTCGATTCGTATCTCGTGTCTCGTATGGCATAGGGCTTGGAAGCCCATGGACAATGCAACTTGCAATTAAGGAAGTTGGGTTACCCCGCATATTACTTGCGACAATCAGTTCGATAGTTACTCGACCATTTGGTATTAGGGGAGTGTTTTATCACGTTGCAGGTCGGTCTGCGGCAGGTATTGACGGTCCAACAGAGTATTCACTCTACCCTGCAAATGTTTCTGCAAAACTCCTTCCCAAAGACCCACAAAATGCTTGTTTAGCTCTAGATAAAGGAATTACCAATCTCCAATCACCAATCGCCAACCACTATCTCGGTTCAGTCATTATTGACGCAAATGATATTGGGAGAAATATACTGGGAAATAGCACAGAACTATCTGACAAAGTAGTAGCTGAAATATTTAGAGATAACCCGATGGGCCAATCAGATGAACAGACTCCGCTTGCAATCGTCTTTACTGAATAAACTTATTCCCAAACAGTTAACGATTGATCAACGATAACGTCTATTATCACTGAGACCTCTGATTTTTGTGCTTCCAAAAATGCTTTTTTGAATTCGCTTGTCGTTTTCACTTGAATACCCCTCATATTATATGCTTGTGCAATTTTTGAAAAATCTGGGTTTTTGAATAACGATGGATTGAAGTGACTATATAATGATGTGTGGTGGTCTTTTACGCTGATACAACCACCATTATTAAAGATAATGAAAATTACTTTTAAATCATAATTCATGGCGGTACCAAGCTCATTAAGTGTCATTTGCACTCCACCATCTCCCACAAGACAGATAATTTCTTTTTTGGTTGCAAGCCGTGCACCAATTGCGGCTGGCAAAGAGTAACCCATCGCGCCATTTTTATCTGAAACGATGAATGTTTGTTCTTTAGTTCTTCTGAATTTGGTAATAACCAATCCCTTTACATATCCAGTATCGGTAACGATAACTGCATCATCATGGGCGTTTTTTTCAACGATATTGATTATTGATACCGGATTTATACCCACCACACTATCTTTATATTCTTGTAAACGGGGATACATGGTATTTAATTTTGTTACTTCTGATGCCAATTTACTAGAATTTGTATGTGTATTCAAAGATAGGTTTGACATAAAACTAGAAATACTTCCCACCGCTGAAAAATGAATTGGATATACACGTCCGATTTCGTCCTCATCAAAATCAACTTGAGCTAACTTTGCCTTTGAAAGGAGAGATTTATTATCCCAATTCATCTCAGGTCTGTGCATTCGTGCACCGAGAAATAAGACAAAATCGGATTCTTTCATATATTCATATACCTTTTGCGTTTTACCAGACCCTCGAGCGGATCCAAGATAGAGTGCATCATATTCATCGACGAAGTTCTTAGCTTGTGGTGTCGTTGTGTAAGGCACTCCTATTTTTTTAAGGAAGGCTGGTAGTATTCTTCTCATTTTTTCCTCATCGGCTCCTTCGCCAATCATAATCAAAGGATGTTTAGATTTATAGAGCTCCCTTTCTATATTCAAACAATCATCTTTATTACAAGAGGGGATATTCTTATTTTGGTATTGAGCTGGTTCGAGCGGCTCATAATCGATAATGGTATCCCAATAATCTTTGGGAATTTCAACATACACTGGGCCTTTTCTCCCCGTATTTGCTACTCTAAATGCTTCTCGTATTACATCTGGAGTATTTTGTGCGCTTGGAGCAAACATAGCTTGTTTGCAACATGCCTTAAAAATCATGCGCTGTTCAGGCGATCGCCCTCTACCGGATGTTTCCTGCATGGAATTCCTTCCACTTTCATGACCAGTTACGGTTCCTCCTATAGCGATTACTGGAACTGAATCCATCAATGATGTGGTTAAGCCGGTTACCATATTCGTAACGCCGGGGCCAAGCGTTCCAAGTACTATCGCTGGTTTTTTAGTTAGTCGTGCAAAGCTATCCGCCATGTATGCAGCATTTCCTTCTTGCTTATTAAAAATTACTTTGAGCCCATTTGTACTTACCGCTTCCCAAAGCGGAATTATGTGGGACCCAGTATGTCCAAACACATACTCAATTCCTTCCCGTTTTAATATATCGACAATTGCGTTCTTGACATCTATTTTCATTTTTTTATGTTAAATTTATAGGAGTCTACAGTATATAATAAAATTGTCGACTTTTTTAATTAGAGAGATTATAATGGTACATTATGGCGACAAAAAAATTATCTCGGGAAGCAGTTCTTCACCTTGCAAAGCTTGCGGGGCTTACCTTAACCGACGCTGAAATCGAAAAGAATTCCGTTCAGCTTTCGGAAACTATAGACTATATCAAAAACTTAGATGAATTAGATACTGAAGGAATAGAGCCCACGAATTCAGTGGTCGATTTATCCAATGTCACATTTGAAGATGGAGAAAAAAATGAACGAGCCTTAACCAGTGAAGAAGCCTTTTCCAATGGGAAAAACGTAAAAGACAATGCGTTTGTAGTGGGAAGAATTATGCAATAACCAATATATATGTTACTCGGCAAAACCATAACGGAGATTAAAGATCTCATAAAAACAAAAAAGATGTCAAAAGAAGAAGTATTTTCTTACTTTGTGAAAAGGATTGAAAAACACAACCCCCTTATCAACGCATATTTGACAGTGCTAAAGAAATCTGAAAATACCAATATCGATGGATTGCTGTCTGGAATTCCACTAGCCGTAAAGGACAATTTTTGTACGAAAGGTGTACGTACAACTGCATCGGCAAAAGTGTTAGATAACTTTATTCCTCCGTATGAATCAACCGTTACTTCTCGATTGAAAAAAGCAGGCTATTCACTTTTAGGAAAAACAAATATGGATGCATGGGCGCATGGATCTTCTACAGAAACATCAGATTATGGCGCCACAAAAAATCCATGGGATATCTCTCGGAGCCCTGGTGGATCAAGCGGTGGAACCGCGGCTGCAGTAAGCGCTTATTTAGCTCCAGCTGGAATCGGGAGTGAAACAGCAGGATCTATCAGGCAGCCTGCCTCATGGAGTGGCGTAGTTGGACTAAAACCCACCTATGGACGCGTTCCCAGATATGGAGTGATAGCCATGGGTTCCTCTCTTGATTGTCCGGGTCCGCTCACTCTTTCGGTTGAAGATGCAGCTATCATTCTCCAGTCGATAGCAGGAAATGACAAGTTTGACGCAACGAGCGCATCGGTACCCACTGAAGATTATGTTTCAAAAATGAAAGAGAAAAAAACATATACGATTGGGATAGCACAGGAATATTTTGAAGGATTGGATGAGGATATAAAAAAATCGTTAGGAGAATCGATTAAGATTTTTGAGAAAATGGGATTTAAGACAAAGAAGATTTCACTTCTTTCTCCACAATATTCCATCTCAGTCTATACAATCATCCAGCGAGCGGAAGTTATGTCAAACCTTGCACGATATGATGGCATTCGCTATGGGAACCCCCGCACATTCTTCGGCAGTGAGGCAAAACGAAGAGGGATGTTGGGCACGTATACGTTGTCATACGGGTATTACGATGCTTTTTTTAAAAAAGCTCAGAAAGTAAGAACTCTCATAATCAATGATTTCAAACGGGCATTCAAGGAAGTGGACTTTATTATTGGAACTCCAACACCTATTACAGCATTGAAGTTGGGTGAATTTGAGAAATATCCTTTTTTTGGTGAGCTTATGGATAAATTTAATGAACCAGGGGCGATGGCTGGCATTCCCGGAATAAGCTTACCTACAGGCTTGGATCGTAACGGCTTACCGATGAGCATCCACCTGATGGCGAATTATTTCCGAGAATCCGATTTATTAAACGCGTCATACCAGTTTGAGCAGGAAACAGATTTTATGGGTGTTATTAAGAAAGGAATTTTGAATTTAAAGTAATATGAAAGACTACACACCCGTTATAGGCCTTGAAATTCATGTCGAACTAAAAACGAAGTCTGGTATGTTCTGTCAATGTGCCAACGGCCTTCATGAAGCTGTGCCCAATAGCCAAGTATGCCCCGTGTGTCTTGGGCTTCCCGGTGCACTACCCGTTCCCAATAAGCAGGCGATTGAATGGACAATAAAAGTAGGGAAAGCATTGAACTGCACTATCAATAAACACACAAAGTTCGACAGAAAACATTATTCTTACCCAGATTTAGCTAAGGGATACCAGATTTCACAGTATGATGAACCAATTGCGGTTTCCGGCTATCTTGAGTTTGGTCCCAATCATGGAACGTATAAAAACGAAGCTAAAAGATTTTGTATCCATCGGGTGCATTTGGAAGAAGATACGGGAAAACTTATCCACAAAAATAATGACACATTGATTGACTTCAATCGCTCTGGTGTCCCGCTTGTTGAAATAGTTACAGAACCAGATTTTTCATCTTCCTCCGACGTAAAGATGTTCCTGGAAGAGCTTCATGCAATCATCCGTTATCTTGATGTATCGGAAGCTGATCTTGAAAAAGGTACAATGAGAATGGAACCAAATATTTCCGTAAAAGTAAAAGGCGTTGAAGGGTTGCCAAACTATAAAGTGGAAGTAAAAAATATAAACTCCTTTAATTTTGTAAAACGCGCAATTGACTTTGAAGTAAAGCGACATATGGAATTACTGGAAAGCGGAGAAACGCCCCTTCAAGAGACGCGAGGATGGAATTCTGAAAAAGGAATTACCTATTCACAAAGAACCAAAGAAGGGGCTCATGATTATCGTTATTTCCCTGAACCAGATATCCCACCCTTTAATTTTACTGATTCATATATTGATGCGATCACAAAAACCATTCCTGAATTACCAAAAACAAAAATGGAACGATATATAAAGGCAATGGGTATTCGGGAGACAGATGCATATATTCTTACGAGAGATAAATCACTGAGCGAATATTTCGAAACGGTTCTCTCTGCAATAAAAAAAGAAAATAAGGAAGTTGGGATTGAACAAAAAATAGTCAGCGTCATCACAAATAAGCGTATTCCAACAACGCTTTCAACGAAAGATTTTGTCAAAAAATTTCTCGAGAACATGCGGCCGATTGATACCGATACCGGGCTGCTTGATACATCCATAAAGGCAGTACTTGCGCGTAATGAAAAGGCAGTCACTGAGTATAAAAACGGAAAGATTACGGTAATTATGTTCCTTGTCGGCCAAGTCATGAAAGAAATGAAGGGAAAAGCTGATGCTAGTGCAGTACGAAAAGCTCTCGAATTACAGTTAGAATAGCTTTTTACGCTGCGAATCTTGCGACTTATGATAATAGATACAATGTCTAAAATGGAGTTACGGAAAAAAAACATAATATTTATTTTTGTACTACTATTCGTATTGGTTGTGGGTGTGGTCATAGGGTGGTTGATTAATAGTGGTAATAATCAAGACACTCAAGGAGATCCACGTTCTTACCTTCGGGAAACAGGCTACGAGTATATAAGTCCACTTCTTGATGCTGAACCTAGAATTATGTCAAAAAGTAAAGACCTGCTTGATATGGAAAATAATGTTAAATATTTAGCAAATAATATTATAGATAACCCCGATAAATATGGAGTGAGCCATATATCTATTTATTTTAAAGAGTTTAGTTCTGGAGCGTGGATTGGTATTAATGAAAATGAAATTTTTAGTCCTGCTAGTTTACTAAAGATTCCTCTCATGATGGCATACTATAAGGTTTCCGAAACGGATTCGACTTATTTAAATAAAAAAATTGAATATATTCCACTTTTGGGAGAAGAAAACCTGAAACAGAATATTGACCCAACAAAATACTTAGAAAAAGGCACATTTTATACATTAGATGACCTCATAAACAGAATGATAATGTATTCGGATAATCTATCCTATAACCTCTTACTAAATAATATGAAAGAAGAAAATAAAAAAGAAGTTTATTCTGATTTGGGAATTAAATTTCCAACTGAACCAGATTCATCAGATTTTATGACAGTAAAAGAATATGCGAGCTTTTTTAGAATTTTATACAATGCTTCATATTTGAATAAAGATATGTCTTCAAAAGCTCTAAAGCTATTGACAGAAGTTGCTTTTGATAATGGTATTACTGCACCAATACCAAAGTCAATAAAAGTTGCACACAAATTTGGAGAACGGGGTTATCCTGATAACAATATCAAGCAACTTCATGATTGTGGAATTGTATATTTGCCTCGCAAACCATACCTCTTATGTGTCATGACAAGAGGGGATCAAATGGAAAATTTAGAAAAAACAATTCAAAATATTTCTCAATTTATTTATAAATCTATTAATAAATAGTCTAGATACGCGCTGCAGTGATATAATGTAAATAGATATGGCTTTCACTCATTTACACCTTCATACTGAATACTCACTTCTTGACGGTATGTGTCGTATTGGAGAAGTGTTGCAAAAAGCTAAAGATTTGGGAATGACTTCGCTTGCAATAACCGATCATGGCGCCCTGTACGGAGCTTTCAAATTTTATATTAAAGCGAAGGATTTGGGAATAAAACCCATTATAGGTTGTGAAGTATACAAAGCAAAAGGTTCACGACTTGACAAGGATTTGGTTGATGACATAGATAGATATCATTTGGTTCTACTTGCAAAAGATCTTACGGGATATAAAAACCTCATGAAGCTAGTAAGCAATGCCCATCTTGAAGGAATGCATTATAAACCACGGGTAGATTTTGAAACCCTTGAGAAATATCATGAAGGGCTAATAGCTCTTTCCGGTTGTATGGATGGAGAAATATCAAAACTTATCTTGGAGGGGCAACATACCCAAGCTGAAAAGATCCTCCAAAAATATGTTTCCATTTTCAAAGATGACTTCTATCTAGAAATGCAGCGGCATCCAAATGTTCCTCAACAAGATACGGTCAATGAAGAACTGGTCAAATTAAGCAGAAAATTTAGCGTGCCGTTGGTTGCAACAAATGACATTCATTATATGAGTGAGGCCGATGCATATGCCCATGAAGTTTTACTTTGTATTCAAACTCAACGGACAATTTTTGAGAAAAATAGGCCCCTTTCCATGATTGATGTTCCCGATTACTACTTCAAGACGGAAGATCAAATGCGGGTGGCTTTTTCCGATCTCCCCGAGGCCATCGAAAACACAAATAAAATTGCGGATAAATGTAACCTTGAAATTCCTCACGGCAAATGGGTGCTCCCTCATTTTGAAACTCCCCATAATATGTCTCCCGAAGATTATCTGAGAGAACTTACCTACAGTATGAAAAATAGAGTGACGGATTTT
>JBBQLR010000024.1:0-12776 GCA_038328135.1 Patescibacteria group bacterium
GAAATATATTTTTAACTTTTTTATAGGCAATCTCTTTGTTATTAATGAGTGCGTACGTTGCATCCCAATCATTATTCATCCCTACTATCTCTTTTACTTTATTTACCTCCAAAATAGTCACCTTTCTATCCAGAAAATAACTAGCCGTATTCTTTATTGCAACTCTATAAGAATTAGTCACGTCAACTAGTACACCGTCCATATCAAACAATAATCCGTCGTAATTAGTTTTCATATGCATTTTTTTAAAATTGCTATAACTCCATTATTTTGATACGACTTTCCAATTGTTATTCGTAAGGCGGTACCAGTTGCCTGAGAAGAATAAAATCGAAAAGAAAACTTTTTCTCAATACATTCCTGTTGAATTCGCTTTTGTATATCAACTGATGTTCTTAAAAAGATAAAGTTCCCCTTTGAATTAAAAAGTTCAAATGGATTCATTTTTCCTATTATTGTTTCTATTCTCATCCGTTCGCTTTTAACTGTTTTTACCACGTAATCCCTATACCGATTGTCCTTTAGTGAAGCTATACCAGCAATTACTGCAGCGTAGTTCACGTTATAGGGCGACTTTATTTTCATGAGCTGTTTTACTAAATAGGGTGACATTAATCCATATCCCAATCGTAACCCTGCTATTCCAGCCCATTTACTAAAAGATCGGATGATGATTAGATTTTTATACGTATTCAAAAGCGGCACAATTGAATTACCACCAAACTCGATATATGCTTCATCGACACAAACATATATTCCTGTTTTAAGGATGGCTTCTATATCTACCTGAGCAGTACTATTTCCTGTCGGATTGTTAGGACTACAGATGAAAATGATTTTTGTTTTACTTGAAATCACTTTTATAATCCCCTTTACGTCCAACGAATAGTCAGTTTTTCTGTTTACATTCACAACAGTCCCTCTATTTAATTTCGCTGAAAGTGAATAGGAGCTAAAAGTTGGCGGACAATCTATTACCTCATCTCCTATTTCTAATAGTATTCTTAATACTAAATCGATTAATTCATCAGCGCCGTTTGAAACAAAAATAGACTCCCTACTTGCACCTGAATAGGTACTTAAGGCCATACGTAATGCCGTATATTCCGGATCTGGATAGAACTGATATCCCTTAAACCGGGATAAATTCCTTAGAACAATTGGAGAAGGTCCAAAGACGCTTTCTCCTGAATCCAGCTTATTAAGCTTTTCTATTTTTATATTTCTGGCAATCGATATGCTCTCTGCACTTTTTACAGGTGCATATTCCTTCCATTTTTTCAGATCTCTTCTTATATCCATATTATTTTTCATACTAATTTTTAAATCGTATCGAAACCGACTCCTTGTGAGCCGGTAATTGCTCTAATTCTGCAAGCATTTCAATTGTTTTTTTAATAATTTTTAATCCTTTTTTCGTACATTTTTGAACCTGCATCCATTTTCCAAAAGCATCAACTCCAAGCGGCGGATACATTTTCGCCATTCCTCCCGTTGGAAGGACGTGGTTAGCTCCCGTTGCGTAGTCGCCACTAGACTTTGTTGTCCACTCTCCAACAAAGACCGATCCAGCATTTGTTATCTTGGATACCACTGTGTTTGGATTTTTAGTCATAACTTCCAAGTGCTCAGGCGCGTATTCATTCGAAAATTGTATAGCCTCCTCAATCGTGTCGACAAGCGCAACGAGTCCATATCTTTCAAGCGCTACACGAGCTCTATCTCTCGTTACCAGCGATAATAATTGTTTGTTTATTTCTTTTATTGTTTGTTTCGCGATTGTATTGGATGTCGTCACGAGAACACAAGCACTATCTTCACCGTGTTCTCCATCAGCGAGAAGATCTGCAGCAATAAATCGAGGATTTGCTGTTTCATCGGCAATGATAAATACTTCAGAGGGACCAGCTGGCATATCGATACTTATCATTTTCTGTGCAATTGATTTTGCAGCTGTTACAAATGAATTCCCTGCCCCAAATATCTTGTATACATTCGGAACCATATTGGTTCCATACGTCATCGCTGCGATGGCTTCAATCCCGCCCACTTTGAATATTTTTGAAATTCCAATCATGTCTGCAGCTACCAAAGTTGCTGCTGGGATTTGTCCATCTTCCTTGGGAGGTGAACACATGATAATTTCTCCACATCCAGCTATTTTTGCTGGAATGCCGGTCATGAGGACAGATGAAGGATATGTCGCCTTTCCTCCCGGAATATATAATCCAACTCTTTCTATTGCCCTCCACTCCCTCCATACTCTCACTCCAGGTTCTGATTGAACCACTACATCTCTTTTTTTAGGTAGTTGTGCTTTTTGAACATTAGTAATGTTTTTAATCATTTGTTTTAAAGCAAAAATAGCCTCCCCACTCACAGCTTTATATGCATTAGATATCTCTTCTTTTGAAACGCTCATATACGAATAGTTTTCCTTTCCAAATTTCGCTTTATATTTACTAATAATATATTCGTCACCATACTCTTTTACTAACTTCATGACTTCCATTACTTTAGGATAAATTGTTTCATTTTCTCCCGATGACCGTTTAATAATGCGTGCAAGCTCCGCTTTGGGGATGTTTTTTAATCGTTGGACATTCATAGGATTAATTTCTCAACTGGTAATACAAGAATCCCTGTTGCACCAATAGCTTTAAGCTTTTCAATAGTTTCCCAAAATATGTCTTCCTTAATTACTGTCTGGATGGATATCCATCCATCAGTTGTGAGGTGCGAAATTGTTGGAGACTTTAAACCAGGAACAATTTTTTTAATATCGGGCAATAATAATTTAGGGGCATTCATCATGACATATTTATAGTTTTGAGCTGACAGAACTCCATTTATTCGTCTAACCAATTTTTGTATGAGTAATTGTTTATCTCCTGAGGTATTGCTGTTACCTATAAGTACGGCTTGAGAATCATATATTTTTTCTATGATACGAAGATCATTCAAAGCAAGAGTGCTACCTGAAGCAACAAGGTCTATGACACCCTCCGCCATTTTTAATGCAGGTGCAATCTCGACTGAACCATTAATTTTCACTATTTCGCTTACAATATTATTCTGATTCAAAAAATTTATGCTAGATTTGGGATAGGACGTTGCTATTTTCTTTCCCTTTAACTCACTTATTGAATTAATGGCGGACTCTTTGGGAACAGCCACACAAAGTGAGCAATAACCGAAATTTAGTTTTTCTATTACTTTGACTTCGCTTTCACGCTCGTATATGATGTTTTCTCCCACGACCCCTAAATCCACTGCTCCACTAGATACATAATCTGGGATATCATCATCCCTCAGATACACGATATTAAGCGGAAAGTTCCAACAAGTTGAAAATAGTTTCTGTTGGTAACCTTCAAATTCCAAGCCTGCATTTTTAAGCAGTTTTATTGTACTTTCTGTTAATCGACCATTTTTTTGAATTGCTATTTTTAGTGAACCGTTATTTAGTTTTTTCATAGTAAAAAAAGACCCCGCTTACGGCGGGGTTGTATATTAATTTATTTACAACAACTACCCCACCTCAGCGAGGTAATGATGGACAACTTCGAGTGGCAATGAGTTAATTAATTTATTTAACATGTTAGTATGTTAACACGTTGATATATATTTGTCAAGTGATGATATAATATGGATATGCCAAATATTCGAAAAAGCGTCTCTTCAGATTATCATAAAAAGGAGACATATAAGCCTCAAAATGAACGAGAAGATCTCCTTATGAGGGCGTTCATATCGTTGAAATCGCATGCAGATGTGGCTGCTCTTTTACGAGACATGCTTACCCCGGCTGAAATTGAGGAATTCGCAAACAGAATTACGATTGTGAAGTTACTTGATGAGGGACTTCCCTACCTCGAAATAGCTGAGAAAGTCGGCACTTCAACTACTACTGTCACACGTGTAGCTCACTGGCTTTATAATGGCTGTGGTGGCTATCAAGCGGTATTAAAAAAACTCAGAAAGTAGTATCATATGTGTCCGTATGATTAGTCTCTCTTCCGGGCAAAAAAGTGTATTAAATGAAGTTATTGCATGGTGTAAAAAAGATAAATCACAATCACAGTCTTATATCACGATAGGTGGATATGCCGGAACAGGAAAAACAACGCTCATAGCAGTTCTTCGTAAAAGAATTTCTAAATTGAGAAAGGGTATGAAAGTTGGATTTGTGAGCTATACTGGCAAAGCAGCCCGTGTGCTTCGGAATAAGCTTAAGGAAGCAAAGGTTATACTTCCGGAAGATACGGTAAGTACTATCCATTCCCTCATTTATTCTCCCATGGTTAATGAGAAAGAAGAAATAATTGGATGGATCCAAAAAGAAAAAATTGACAGGGACTTAATCATCATCGATGAGGCTTCCATGGTAGATGAGACCATTTGGATTCATCTACTGTCATATAAAGTGCCTATTATTGTCGTTGGTGACCACGGGCAACTGCCCCCCATTTCTGGTTCTTTTCATTTAATAGCTGAACCGGAACTTGAGCTCGTGGAGATTCATCGCCAGGCACAGGATAATCCTATCATTGCCCTTTCTATCCAAGCTCGTCAAAGTGGATATATCCGTCCTGGAGTATATGGAAAAGCAGTGCGGAAATTTTCTAAAGAAGACAGTGATATCCAGGAATCTGTCAGCGATTTGCTCGCAAATTATTCTTCAAACACACTTATACTGTGCGGATACAATAGAACAAGAAAAAAATTAAATCTTCACATACGAAATACGCTTGGATTTGCTTCCCCTCTTCCTCAAGTAGGTGACCGTGTGATATGCCTTAGAAATAATCATGAAAAACACATCTTCAATGGAATGACAGGTACCATTTTGAAAATTGAGGATGAAACCGCAATATGGTATAAAGCAGAAATCCAGATGGATGGTGAAGATGGAATATATAAAGGCCTTATCTCAAAAGATCAATTTATGAATGATGCAGCGCTTAACTTTACTAATAAACGATCCGCGATTATGGCGGGGGATTTATTTGACTTTGGGTATGCCCTCACCGTACACAAGGCTCAAGGCAGCCAAGCAAAACGCGTGATTTTATTTGAAGAACGATTTTCAAAAATGGATGATGAACAATGGAAAAGATGGTTATATACCGCCGTCACTCGAGCAGAAGAAGAGTTATTTATCATTCCACAATAATCATGTATTTTGTATACCTATTACGGTGTAAAGATAATTCTCTCTATTGCGGTCAAACAAATGATTTGGACAAACGGATTAATGAACATAATTACTCAAAAACTAAGTCGGCTAAATATACAAGAGGTCGCAAGCCACTCACGTTGGTATATGTTGAACAAGTAAAAACGCTTTCTGAAGCTTTAAAACGAGAATATAAAATTAAACTACTTCACAAAAGTGAAAAAGAACTGCTTGTTCAGTGTTTCAAAAAACGCAAAAGTTGATATCCTCCAAAAGCAAGAAGCATAGAGCCCATTAATGTAGTGACAGCAGTGGTCCAAATAAATCTTTTTATAGGAACGTGGTGAACTCCCGCGACAAGACTAATTATTTTCCCCCCATAACCTGGTATGAGTCTACCAAAAATAAGAAAAAAAATGGAATCTACTGGCATTGTTCCAAGCCCGAATGGGAGTCGCTTAAGCTGGCGCTCAATATTTGTTATTTTCCTCATATGAAGACCGAAGTTATATTCAACCAAAGCTGCACATGTTCCTCCAATCCATGTAATAATGGATCCAGGAATCGCACCAAAAAACAATACACAGAATAAGGTAAGTGGTTCTGCAGGAATAGGGGTGAGCGCGAAAATGCAAAAAAGAATGACGGCAACTAATGGCCCCGCATATCCCGCATTACGAATGATAAGCTCCACGTCCCTCAAATTCTGAGCAATATAGTAGACCACTAAAAGAACCACCAAAGAACCAATTATTGTCAATACTACATTTCTGTTTCGAGTAGTCATCAAATTATATTATAACTTAATCAAATTAACTTTAATTACGATTGCACCACTACGTAATACCTGTTACTGTGAATGTGTTACATATTAACTATTTTTCTATGGCAACAAAAAAGAAACCAGTCGCAAAGAAAAAGTCCGTCGTAAAAAGAAAAATGCACGGAGCTGTAAAAAAAGCTGTAAAAAAAGCAAAGTCAAAGAAAAAGTAAGGACGTATTCGCATTACTTCAAAGATCCCCGTTTATAGGGGATTTTTGTTTTATAGGTTGTCACAACAGCCTATTTTTTTAAAATATCATCTTTTCACAATGAATTATGATATAATTATTGATAGTTAATCTAAGGTTCCGTCCGTGAAAGGTCGGGGTTCTTGGGAATATTCTCATAATCAAAAGGAGGTGTTAAAGAGTAGTGGATAACAAAAAATTATTTGTCGGAAATCTTCCATGGGGTATCACTAATGACTCCCTTCGCGATCTTTTTGCATCAGTCGGTGAAGTCACTGAAGCCATGGTAATTACAGATCGTATGTCTGGTAGGTCAAAAGGTTTCGGATTCGTTACATTTGCAACTGAAGAAGCCGCACAAGCAGCAATTGCACAATTGAACGAAAAAGATATCGAAGGCCGAAAAATCATCGTCAATGTGGCTCGACCAAAAGAAGAGCGTAGAGATGGTGGTTTCAGAGATGATCAAAGACGCAGCTATTAACCAATAAAAAACACTATCTGGTAATTAAGTTATGAACTGAAAACCGATAGTGTTTTTTTATGGCATCGAAATCATGCATTATTGATCTTTCTTTTTATCCAGCTTATCAAGTCCTAGACCCTTCACTCCAAAATAAACGACCAATGCAATGATTGCGAAGTCGACGGTAGAATTCAAGAAATTGCCCCACAATATTTTCGCGGGACCAACCTGTAAATACATCTTCGTTAGTTGCCCTGCTCTTCCCAAAAAAATTCCCACGATTGGATTAATTATATCGTTCACGAGGGAAGTTACGAGCTTCGAGATTGCCCCTCCTAAAATAAAACCTACTGCCAAACCCATTACCCCTTGTTCCCTGATGAATGCAATAAATCCTTTCATATTTTTTTCCCGTGTTTTACGGTATACTGTTACTGAAT
The DNA here is from genome assembly GCA_038328135.1 of Patescibacteria group bacterium. Taxonomy (GTDB): domain Bacteria; phylum Patescibacteriota; class Microgenomatia; order UBA1406; family GWC2-37-13; genus JAKBEU01. The sequence continues at coordinate 7,097 of JBBQLR010000024.1, forward strand.
TATTAATAAATCCATTATACAATGCTCTACCTAATAACTCTAATCATCGCCATCAACCTCGGTATAACATTTCTTCTTCTCCGCAAAAAAACAGAGTTTCCAGAAGATATTAAAGGCAAGCTTATTGAACTTTCTATTGATACGAAAAATATGAAAGATGAGTTCCCTAAAAACAGAGAGGAAAATTCAAAAAATCTTCATCAAACTCGTGAAGAATTAGCACATAGTTTACAAATATCTTCAGATGCTCAAAAAACCCAATTAGGTATTTTTGCTGAACAACTTAAAACACAATCCTCTCTCAACACCCAATCGCTTGACAAGATGACAAAGACCATTGAAGACCGTCTTAAACAAATTCAAGACGACACGAATATCAAACTGGAAAAGATGAGAGAAACAGTGGATGAAAAGCTCCAAAAAACATTAGATACAAGATTGAGTGAGTCATTTAGAACAGTGCAGACACAACTTGAGCAAGTACATAAAGGATTAGGGTCTATGCAGTCTCTCGCAATAGGGGTTGGAGACCTGAAAAAAGTACTCACCAATGTGAAGACGCGTGGAGTTATGGGAGAAATCCAACTTGCAAATATTATTGAAGATATCCTTACTCCCGATCAATATCAAAAAAATGTGAAAACAAAAAAAGATAGCAATGATCTCGTGGAATTTGCAATAAAACTTCCTGGGGATGAAAACGGCCCCGTGTTCCTGCCCGTTGATTCGAAGTTTCCTACAGAAAATTATATCGCCTTGATAAATGCATATGAAATCGGCGATATACTCCAGATAAATATCTTTTCTAAGAAACTAGCGGATGACATTGAGTCATTTGCTAAAGATATCCATGATAAATATATCGATGTCCCTTATACAACTGATTTTGCGCTTCTATTCCTTCCAACTGAAGGATTGTATGCAGAAATCGTTCGCAAAACGGATTTGATTCAAAAACTACAGAATAAATATCATGTAAGCGTGGTGGGCCCGTCCACTCTCGCCTCTTCGTTAAACGGTCTGAAGATGGGATTTAGAACATTAATGATTAATAAACAATCAAGCAAGGTTTGGAAGGTATTGGGAGAAGTAAAGACTGAGTTTAAAAACTTTGAACAAGTCCTTGCAAAAGCACAGGAAAAAATTCGTCAAGCAGATTCGGAAATCGATAAACTCGTTGGAACCCGAACAAAACAAATGCAGAAAAAACTACGGGATGTAGAAGAGTTACCAAGTGGAGAAACAGCTCTTATTCTCGAATCTCCTCTCTCTATTCCTGTTTCTGAGTCGGAGCAACAGGAGTTGTTGTAGGAATTTTTTTACCTGCTACTAGCCGCAAGATTGTTTTTGCGTCTATTGTATTGCTGACTCTATCCCACAGTTCTCCTTTAACTATTAACTTATCCCCAACAATAAGTTTTGAAAGCGAAATAGCCACATCTTTTTCCTTGTATTGAGTGGTGTCTGATACATGGACTGTTTGTAAACCTCGACCTTTTGTTTGAAGAGTGAGGACATTTCCATTGATAATTTTTATTTCTCCACTAAATATGGCAAATCTGCGCTGAATAGACATGTTTCGGATATAAGAAGCTTCAACATCACTACTTGAAAGTGTTCCGTCGTCATTCTTTGAGCGATTACCAATAATAAGCAATTCATCATTCGGTTTAAATTCAGCAAGGGTGGAAATCGCTCCAAATCGTCTTTTTAATTGCGTCTTTTCTGTCGTTGTAACGGTAAAGGTTGCTTGATTGTTCTGGACCGTCAAAATATTCCCAGCGATAGAAATAAGTTTACCTTTTATCTGTCTTTTTATTTTCTCCCGTATAGCATCTTTTACCTGCTCAAGAATATTTTTAGCTTTTTCCTTTACCACTTCTCTTTTCTCTTGTCTAACCGTCTTTCCTTGACCTTGCATCGTATTGCCTGTCGGAGACTGAGCAAATAGCGAAGGTGTCATACTCAACATGACTCCCGACACCAGAATAGAGACAGTTAATTTATTTAAAACTACTCGTTTGTTTTTCATTCTATATGTATATATGACAAATAGTGCTCGTAAGTTTCACTTATTTATAATCCAACGACTGCACGAGTAACTAATAGTTCCTGCTGTGAAACACCTCCCGCTTCATTATAAGTGACAACCGAAATATAATTTTCACCTTCATCTAGTGGAATTGTCACACTAAAACCTCCATTTTTACTTGCAATCATCTCTTTATCATTAACTATAACTGAGGAACCCGGTTCAGTAGACCCTGCGACAACTATAGTATCGCTATCAACGGATATACCAGATTGTGGAGTTGAGATAGTGAGGTTGATTTCATTTGTGTTTTGTTGGGAAGAAGTGGGTATTTGCGATGGCTGAATTTGAGTATGGGTAATGTGACTAAGTGAGGATACATTGTCTTTATTCCTATTCCCCTTGAGTTGAACAAATACAATACCTATGACAAATAAAAGGAGAAGTGGAAAAAGTAAAAATAGAATTATATTTTTCATTGTTTTAACCAATATCTAGTCAATGATCGCATTTTGTGGGAAAGAGTGTCCCAGTTCTTGATTATAGATATGATAAGTATACACCCAAGTAAGAATCCGAGAATGTATATGGCAACTACCCATAAAGGTATTTCACTTGAAAACACGAAATATGTATCTCTAATTTTCATCATCGATTGCTCCCCTGACATAAGCACATTTCCCAGTATGTCTCCCAATTCATTTTCAGTATAGATATCAACAATTACTCCGCCGAATATTATCAATATGAGGATAGAAATAAGTAGAATGCTGAACTTGGCGATCGTTTCAAATGTTATTTTTTTCGTTTCATATAAAAATATTGATCGAACGATTTTTTCTTTCAGAATACTTTTTTTATTCATGGATATAATTTTTTTGAACGTATAACCTTGCTCGACGAATAAGGGTGCGAACTGTGTTTATTGGTTTATTCAGTCGCATGGAAATTTCCTTGTAAGAATAACCTTCTGCAAACCATGAAAGAGCTTTTCGATTGTCTTCCTTTAAACCCCGAAGAATTTCACTCGTATCTTCTGCGAGAGGCTTTTCAATTGCCTGAATTATATCTTCATTTAGGGGAACTGTTTTATGGTGCTGCCTAAAATACATATTTAATTCATTTCGAGTGATTTGAAGCAAGTAGGGATAAACGGGTTTTGATATGTTAAACTGTGCGAGCGCTTTGTAAAACTGAATAAAACTGTTTTGCACTATATCATCTGCTTCCTCTTTGTCGAATAGTCTTTGAACCACGAAAGCTCGAATTTTTGTTGTATAGCGATCAACTAATACTTCGAATTTGTCGATATCACCACGCTTAACCCTCACTATCACGGCTCCATCTGACATATCCATATGCACTATATGCTACCATACGGATTTAAGTTTCATTTGGTACAATAGAGCTATGCAAGAAAGCGTGAAAAAGAGCGGCAAGGTGCTCCTTGTTGGAAGACCAAACGTCGGAAAATCAACCTTTTTGAATAATCTTATAGGCCAGAAAGTGGCTATTACCTCCCCTAAAGCCCAAACCACTCGATTTCCAATCAAAGCGCTTCTTGAAGATGAACGAGGGACGATTGTCTTTATAGATACACCGGGAATATTTGCAAAAGCCGAAGATAAACTATCAAAAAAAATCAACAAAAACACCCTCTCCACAATCCATGAAGAAGTGGATTTGGTCTTGTATATGGTAGACCAATCCAGGCGCAGGGATTTTGAAGAAGCAAAAGTCCTCGGAATCGTGAGAAAAATCGATAAACCAAAAATCTTAGTGATAAACAAGATAGATAAAACAGATGGATCTTACCTTGCCCAGTATGAATTCATGAAAGAAGAATTCACCGATTCATTCGAAATATCCGCCCTTCATAATATGCATATGGCGCCGTTGTTAAATCGCATCTTTGACCTTATGCCAGAAAAGAAAGCAGATGAAAATCTTGAACATGTTAATCCATATCCAGTTATGAATATTGATAGTCGAACGTTTGTATCTGAGCTGATTCGGGAAAAGGTTTTTCTTATGATGGGAGAAGAAATTCCATATACTACGACTGCAGTGGTTGATGAAATAAAAAATAGGTCAAATGGATTAACGTATGTAAAAGCGAGAATCCTCACAACAGAAGAGCGATATAAGAGAATGATTATCGGTAGTGAGGGGAGAAAAATAAAAGAAATTGGGAGTTATGCTCGCAAAGAAATCGCCCTCGCAATCGGAAAACAAGTATATCTGGATGTCACTGTTGAAGTAGATCCTCATTGGGTTGAGTTATATAGCTGATAATCTTTTTATACACTCATCTTTCCCTAGTATCTCCATTGATTCATTAAGTGGTGGGGATATTTTTTTTCCTGAAATTGCTACACGAAGTATCATAAAAAATTCGCTGTTTTTCATACCCAATTTCTTTGCACAATCCCCCATCGATACCCCAATTTGTTCTGCTGTAAAATGTTCAATGGATTGTATGTAATTTCTTATTTCCAAAAATGCACTTTTATATTTTATAAAATCGATTTCATACTGGGACGGTTTTTGAAATAAGAAATCACAAAGAAGAGGATAATCTGATAATTTTTTCATGCGTTCTCGGACTAGAGGAATCGATTTTTCTATAATTGACTCATCATAGGATTTTCCAATGAACTCACACACTTTTCGTTTCAAAGTTTCAGTATCAAATTGCCGTATATATTCTCCATTCATCCACTCAAGTTTGGTCGTGTCAAATACAGGGGCTGTTGTTTGAATATCTTTAATATCAAAAACACGGATATATTCCTCAAGTGTAAAAATCTCTTTTCCTTCAGGATGACTCCACCCCATGAGTGCAAGATAGTTAAGGAGTGTTTTCGGGAAAATCCCTTTTTCTACATACTCAGATGCCCAGACGGGATTTTTCCTTTTTGAAAGTTTGGATTTATCGGGGTTGCGAAGAAGTGATACGTGTCCAAAAAAAGGCGGTTCCCAACCGAGAGCTTTGTACAGAATGATGTGTTTTGGGGTTGATGGAAGCCATTCTTCACCTCGTAATACATGTGTTATTTCCATCAGATGGTCATCTACTACGACACCAAGATGATATGTGGGAAAACCGTCCGACTTAAGTAATACCTGGTCATCTAAGCTTGATGAGTGAAAGCGAACCTCTCCACGAACCAAATCAGTGAATACGATTTCTGTATCGGGGATAAGAAGACGAATTACATATTTTGAGCCCTGCTCAATGGCCTTCTTCACTTCATCTTGTTTAGTAAGACAAAAGCGGTCATATTTGGGCACCTTCTTTTCCTTTTGTTGAGCCAATCTCATTTCACTTAATCTCTCAGGTGTACATGTGCAGTAATAGGCTTTCCCATTTTCTACTAATTCTTTCGCATATTTTTTATATATATCCAAACGTTCCGATTGACGATAGGGGGCGAAGGGCCCGCCAACGAGAGGAGATTCATCTGCAATTATGCCAAGTTCTTGAAGTGTAGAAAGCATTTTTGCCTCACCGCCTGGAACGAGACGGGACTGATCAGTATCTTCAATTCGTATTATAAATTTCCCACCATTCTTTTTTGCCCAAGCAAAGTTCATTAAAGCTGTTGCAACACTTCCAATATGAACATCTTTTCCTGTTGGGGATGG
>JBBQLR010000025.1:0-12494 GCA_038328135.1 Patescibacteria group bacterium
TCCTCACTTTTAAAGGATAAGCATAGCATCCCCAAAAGAGTAAAAGCGGAAGTTATTTGTTTTAGCATATTCATACAGCTCTACAATGCGCCTTTGAGCCTTTTTATGTGCTAAAAAAGCATCGACCAACATCATAAGGGAGGACCCGGGAAGATGAAAATTAGTGATCATCATATCAACTAATTTAAATGGGAACCCCGGGCGTATAAAAAGCTCCGTATTCCCGGCATATGGCATACCCAATACTCCTTCCAGTGCATATGATTCCAAAGTGCGGACAACTGTTGTTCCTACGGCTAGGATAGCTCTTCGCTCCTGTTTTGCTTTCTGCAGAGAAAGAGCGGCCGCTTTTCCAATTTCATACCATTCCGCATGGAGTTTATTTTCCTCGAGATTTTTATCGGTAAGGGGAGCAAATGTGCCCAAACCCACATGAAGCGTTGTTTTAATTTTTTTAATTCCACGAGCTTCAAGGGAGGAAAATACATCGTTTGTAAAATGAAGAGATGCAGTTGGTGCTGCACTTGAGCCCGGATTTTTGGCAAAAACAGTTTGATATTTTTCCAACAATTCGTCTCGTGAAAGAGGAGAGTGCTTGATATAGGGAGGGATAGGCATGGTTCCATAGCTATCCAGTTTTTTCAATAAGTCATCAGCCTGCCCCGCCCATTCCAGGTAGAATATCCCCTCATCTTGGCTTTTAACCGTCACAAAGCTCTTATCTGCAAAAAAGAGGCGTTCTCCTACCCTACTCTTCCGGTCCAAAAAGCAGGGAATAGGGCCTTGCTTTGCGGTTATCCATTCATTTATGAGGAATAAAACAACGATTTTTCCTCCTGTTTCCTTGGTGAGTGTTACCCGAGCCGGCACCACCTTCGCGTCGTTTAATGTAAGAGTGGTAGAAGGGGGAAGAGAGGTAGCAAGGTTTGAGAATGTATCAATAATTATCTTGTTATTCTTTGTGTTATAAATCAATAATTTGCTCGAATCGCGCGGATTTGCTGGCGCTTGAGCAATTGAGGTTTCCGGCAAATTATACCAATACCCGTTCTTCATTTTGAAAGATCCAGGAATGTGTAGGCGAGGCCGTCTTCCGTTTTTTTATCTTCCTCCCCTATTGTCTTTTTAAATGCTGAGTAGTCTGGGAAGTAGGTATCTCCTTCAAATTTCGCGTGAACGATGGTGAGATGGAGCTTGTCTGCACGGGCTATTGTTTGTTCGAAAATAGATGCTCCGCCGGAAACAAACACTTCTTCCCTTTCAATTGTTTTTGCAAATTCTAATGCTTCTTTAACTGAGTGTTTGACGAATGTGTCGGACAGCTTCGACACATACTGCATATCCCGTGTAATAATAATATGTTTTCTTTCCGGCAGCGGCTTGCCACTTTTTTTGTAGTATCCCATCATCGAATCAAATGTTGTTCTTCCCATGATTACCGTATGATGGAGTGTTAGGTTTTTGAAATGAAGAAGGTCATCTTTTATATGCCAGGGAATCCTGTTCTTATCCCCTATCACCCGTTCTTCAGTAAGCGCTGCAATGAGAGATATAATCATTTCTTTTCAAAAAACCCTCCCGATACTGATAGAAAAGATTTTGCTTTTATTAGGGGATGGAATTGATAATTATTGAGTTCGACGAATTCAGGTTTAAATACATCTATCGACTTAAATAGCTGGTTAAAAGAGACTGTTGGAAATGGATACGGCTGTCTTTTTAATTGTTCTTTCACTGAGGGTATGAGGTTCTCATAAATATGAACATCTCCAAATGTGTGGATATATTCACCCGGCTCATATCCAGTTATTTTTGCAAGAATGAGCGTAAGTAAAGCATATGATGCGATATTAAATGGAACTCCCAAAAATACATCTGCGCTTCGTTGATAGAGTTGGAGCGAAAGCTTGCCATCAATAATATTTACCTGATACATGTTGTGACAAATAGGAAAACGGGAGGCATCTTTTTTCAAGGCCATCGTATATAAATATTCAGGATTCCAGGAATTAACGATGAGGTTGTGCGCTGCTGGATCATCCTTAATCTCTTGGATAACCCACGCTAATTGGTCGATTGTACGAGAACTGGAAGTAGGCCATCTTCTCCACATTTCTCCATAAATCCTTGGTAGATTCCCCCATTTTTTTGCGAATGTTTCATCACTCCCAATTTTTTCTATGAACTCCAATTTTGTGAGGGTGCCACCTTTTTTTTCACCATACATCTTGTAGGGATAATCATCCCAAATATGAACATTATTTTTTACGAGATAATCGATGTTTGATTGACCTGACAAGAACCAATACAACTCATGGAGCACGCCCTTCCAATATACTTTTTTGGTGGTAAGAAGCGGAAACCCTTGCGACAGATCAAACCGAATTTGTCGGCCAAACACGCTATAGGAAGCATCTCCCGTTCCACGATCTACCTTACGAACACCATTTTCTAAAATATCGTTGAGAAGATTGAGATATTGATATTCAGGATGTATGTTTTTCATAGTTTATCAGTGTTAGGATACACCATATCCTACCTATTTTTCCACTGAAAATAATGTATATAAAAAGTGGAAACGTGAGAGGCTTATCAATATGAAGTTGAGTCAATAGATCCCTTGCCATGTTCTGGATACAAAACACAACTTGCAGCTGTCAAACCGATAACTGCAACTGCAATGGGAGCTATCGATGCATAAAAAATACGGTTCAATTCTGCAACTGCAGGAGTTAAAACGGTAGGAAGTTGAGAAAGAATCTCTGGACGTGAATTCAATAGAAGTAGTGGTACTCCGACGGCTAAAGCTATAACGCCCAAACCAACTGCTGCAATTCCAGTATATTTCGATAGTTTTTCCCTATTTGATATTGCCATATACTGGCTATTCTAGCATACTCTATTTAGCTTGTCTATACCTTCTTATTCTACTTTTTTATATCTGCTTTTCACGTTTTTCAGTCGTTACTCTTCCCCCCTGCCACTGGCCTTTATATTGGGTTCCTCCCCCATCAACTCCCTCAAACTGAGCATGCACAAATCGTGCTCCAAGCTCCATTACGACGGTAATGGGTCCTTCATTTTTAAGCCCAAAAGTGAGCTTACCACAATATCCAGGAGCGCCATTTCCGGTGCGTAAAAATAGTCCACTCCTAAAAGTGGTTGTTCGAGGCTTAAAATTGACGGTAATATTAAGGGGTAAATTTACTTTTTCGATGGTACTCACGAGAAAAAAATCTCCCGGTTTTATCTCAATTGTACGCACTTCCCCTTCTTTATATTCTGCTATTTTTTCTATTTTCGGAGTTTCACGATGTGTGATGCCAAGGAATGCACTCCCGGATATTTTATATACTTCCCCCAGTCGCAGATCAAACCCAGCCCCTTCCGGCGTATTCAAATCTCGTTCGCCCAAACCTTCCACCAACTTAATTTCTTTGACAAGTTTAAGTAATAATTGTGGACCAAATACCATATCATTTTTCGAGAATTAATAATCCGATTCATCCAATTCTACCGCTTTAAAATGGCCGTTTTCATCAAACTCTATCTGAATAATCTGAAACCCATTTCCAAGCGATATCGCCTCTTCCATAGCAATATTGAAGGCAGTTTCTCTCAAAGCTTCATAGATATATTCCGCATCGATTGGCACCACAGATGAAATAAGTTCCTTTTCATGAAGGTCATTTGCGATGGAATGTAATCTTTGAGACGCTGCGGACTCATGAATAATGTAGGGTCGGATGTTTACGGCACCACGTTCTGATGTGAATTGAGCTTGAAGAGGCAACGTAAATGGCCCTTTTATTCGAAGAATGAGATTATGATCTAATTTAAGTTGTTCAAATGCTGCTACTCCTACCTTCTTATTTATGGTTAATCCATAATCAACACCACATCGATATAAAAGATTTTTTTCCTTGGGAGTGATCTCCCCTTGGTCAATAATGCATTTCTCCTTACATTCCTCTATATAGTCATTAAATTCGTCGATCCGTAAATGGATTGGTTTTGTATTGAGGGTGATTGGCATAACGAATGTAATTATACATCGTGAACGGTATAATAGGGAATGCGCGCACCGGTATATGTATACGATCCAACTGTCACCGACTCCCAAAGCAAGGTGCGAGGAATTGGTCGCTACCTTCAAATCCTAAAGGAAAATGCTCCCTCCGATTGGATTTTTACCGACAAACTTGTTGGAATCCCCTTTCATGCGACTATTATCCAACCATTTTATACTTTTTACCAGTCGCCACTTATTACGAAGCGAATTTCTAACCGTCAGATTGCGGTGATTCATGATATTATTCCGCTTAAATATCCCAACCATTATCCCATTGGAGTAAGGGCTTATCTCTATTCCCTTCTCCAAAAATACAATTTACGATTGTTTGATAGAATAATCACGGATTCAGAAACGAGCAAAAAAGATATCATCCGCTATCTAAAAGTAAGACCGGAAAAAATCGGTGTCCTCTACCCTACACTTGCACAATGTTTTTGGGAAAAACCAACTAAGCGAGCGAATCCTTCGGATTATTGTCTCTATGTTGGTGACGGAACCTGGAATAAAAATCTCCCAACTCTTGCTCGCGCGATTAAGAAGATAAATGTAACTTGTAAGTTTGTCGGTAATGTTTTTAGAGACACAAATCCTAATCATTACACTCATCCATGGCAGAAGGATTTACAAATATTTTTTTCAGAGACAAAAAGAGATAATAGATTTGTTTTTCCAGGTTTTGTAAGCGATGAAGAGCTGTTACAATTATATGTACAATCTAAACTGAATATATTGTTGTCGCGTGACGAAGGTTTTGGTTTTTCTTACGTTGAAGCAGCTTCTCAGGGGTGTCCATCCCTTCTTTCAGACACTCCCATTTTCCATGAAATTGCAGGGAATAATGCCGAGTATGTAAACCCAAATGATGTAGATTTGATAGCAAAAACGCTCTCAGCCTTGGTAAGCGATTCAGATAAATTACAATCGCTTTCATATGGGGCTCTGGAACGGTCTAAGAAATATAATTCACAAAACTTCAAAAAACAACTACTCGAAATTGTATATCCAAATTAAGAATCGGCGATTAGTGATTGGCGAATGGTTGTTGGTTTAAAACAAATAGTGGAGCAGGTGGCAAAATTGAAGGGGCCTGCAATCATTTGACGGAACTGCAATACCCCAACTTATATATTAAATAATTTTTTTGCATTTCTTGTTGTTGCCTCCGCTACTTCTTCAACCCCTATCCCCTTCAAATCCGCAATACACTGTGCTATTAGGGGGATATTCGCCGGCGTATTTGGATACTTCTTCTGTGCCCGTAGCGGCTCCGGAAGTAAAAATGGAGAATCAGTTTCAAGAACGAGTATATCAAGCGGAACTTTTTTTGCAAATAGAGACTTTTCGCCCCCATAGGTCACGTCACCGTCGATTCCGATATAAATATCGTGTTCCTGTGCATAGGAGAGAAGCTCATCATCAGGTTCGCAGCAATGAAACACCGTATGGAAGCGCATTTCTTCATGCCAGCTAGTCTCAAGAATTGAAAGGAGGTCTTTTTTTGTCTCTCTATTATGGATAATCAATGATTTCCTATATTTTTTTGCAAGGTGCACCTGAGCTATAAAATATTTTTTTTGAGCCTTAATAAATTCTTCGCTTATCTTGTAATCTTCATATTTTGTCTCCTCATAGACATGCCTATCCAAACCAATCTCCCCCACTGCCACCACTTTTGGATTAACTATTAGGCTCTCAAGTGATTTCATATCAATCATAAATTGTTCTTCTTTTGGTTTTCCGGTGCTTTCATATGTGTGATGTGGATGTATTCCGATTGCAGCATATATATATTCATTACTTGTAGCTACTTCTATTGCCTTCTGGGAAAGAAGTAGGTCAGTGCCGGGAACGATGAAGGTTTCTACCCCGTTTGCCTGAGCTCCTTGAATTGTCTGCTCTCTCGACTTATTAAATCGCTTAAAATTAAGGTGACAATGAGTATCGATGTATCTTGTTTTCATATGACGTATTTGATTATAATGGGTATGTGATAAAAAATGCGTCAGTTGTGATTTTAACGATTTTCGTCACTCTGTTTTTCCTACAACAGCGAGTTCTTTCAAAACAGCCGGTATGGCATTTTTTAGCAATAGCTTATCCCTACCTCTCACCTACTGCCCCATTAGATACCCCAACATCAACTAGTCCAGCAGTATTAACAGGAACTATGCAGACCACTGCTAGTGCTCAATTACTGACAACTAAAAATAGCGAAGTGGTTATCTCATTAATCAGTATCGGTGTTGCAGGAATTGCTCCAGGGACAAGCCTTGGTGATAATAATGGCCTCTCTCCTCAAAGTATCGCGCCTGTGGGAAGTCAAACCGTTCAAAATGAAATCAATCAGGGTCAGATTGTTCCGGCATCTCAACTAGCAGCCACAAGCACCCCCTTCCCTTTGCCAACATCAAGACCAGTGGTAATTCCAACTATCACCCCAATACCCCAACCAAGTATCACCCCGTATAGTGCCGTTATTAATACATCCTCATCAATTGCTAATATATTCCAGAATTGGATAAACAGCACATTGGGCAATAATGCAGTTGCTCCTCAAACCCAGATTAATTCCGATCAAATAGATGTACGGAAAATAACCCCCACCATCACTCCACTCCCATCTAATACTGGTACTAGACCTGGAATTACTCCAAGCCCAACCATTACTCCAAAATCTACCTCTTTAGCCTCTTCTGCAAACCTAGATACGATAAAATCTCTCATCTCTGATACCACACATAAAGATAATAAAACCGAATTAACCCTTAATAAAAATAAGGTTGAAGGAATAGTAATTGTTCCTCAAGCATATGCAGCAGAAAAAACAGAGAAGCCTCTTCTTCCACAAGAAATTGATAATAACGCCCCGGTATCAGGCGGAATACTGGTTACGCTCGATCAAAAAGCAGGCGGATCATTCGTTACTCGACAAGATGAACTTAAGGTAAAAAGAGGAAACACGTCTTTCTCCATTTCCAACCAAGAGAGTAATCCTGCAACCTCCTCTACAAAAAATAATACCCAATCATCTGACTCAAAACAGACTGCAGTAAATCAGACTTCGAATGTCCAAGTCTCAGACTCAAATCCACCAACTATAGGCCCGGGCGAGCCAACACCGGCACCTCTTCAACTTGAGATCAAGGCAAATGATGTCATCGCTCAGACAACTATGGCATTATCGGTTGATCCGCTCAGCGGATTCTTAAGCGTACAAACTCCCTCCGGCCCACAAAGAGTCACCATCATGCCAGATGAAGCGATGGGGATAGTGACCGAATTGAAAGCAATAAACGCAAAGACAAGTACAAACTCATCAATGAATTTGGTAAGCGAGAATGGCCAGCTTATGTATAGAATTCCTGGTAACAAGATTGAGAAGTTTTTAGGCATGTTTCCTCTTTCTATACAGAAAGAAATCCTTGTTTCAGTAGATACGGGAAGTATTATAAAAGTTGAGCTCCCACCTCTCTATCGAATCATCAGTTACTTCACGTTCTAAGGTTATATCATCTCATTTCACCAGGAGTTCTATCGCTTTATCAAGCTGAGCATCGTTTTCTCTCGCCATTGTATTTCCTTCTGGAACGACATTCTTTATTACATATTGTGGTTCGATTCCCTTACCATTAATCCATGAGCCGTTGGGAAGAATCCATTTAGCTACAGTCAAATGAAGGCCCATACCTTCTCCTAAGTCAATAGCTTCCTGTACAGACCCCTTGCCAAATGATTTTTCCCCCACAAGCTGGGCTCGCTTATGATCGCGAAGTGCTCCGGATAAAATTTCTGCAGCTGATGCGGAACCGCCATTAATAAGCACAGTCAAAGGGATATCGAGAAGAGAGCCTTGTCTGGTTACGTAATAATCTTTATTTTCATACGTAGTGGATTCTTGTTTTACGACAAGTTCATTCTGTTTCAAGAATTCTCCCGCCAAATAGACAGAACTTTCCAAATATCCACCTGGATTGTCTCGAAGGTCAAGCACCAATCCTTTGATTGATTTGCTATCCCATTTCGCTTTTATTTCCGCGATTTTCTGTTCCCATTCGTCCACCGTTGAATCGCCAAATTGATTCAGTTTAAGATAGGCTACTTTATCGCATGAGCTGGTGCAGGTTGATAGCTGTTCATCCAATTTTGTTTCAACAGATTCCACCTTTATTGTGTCGCGAACTACATCAACTTCCACTTCTTTCCCGCTTCGCCCCAGCGTAAGGTGAACCTTGGTTCCCTTGTCTCCGCGGACCTTTGAAACCACTTGAGTCAATGGCATTCCTGCAATTGTTATAGTATCTACCTTTAAGATTATGTCTCCCGCCATAACACCGGCTTTTTCAGATGGTGAATTTTTTAAGGGGGCAATAACGACAACTCTATTATCCTTCATCCCAAGCTGTGCACCAATCCCCTCAAATTTACCCGCTAATCCTTCTTGTGACTGTTTATTCTCAACGGGAGTAAGAAAGAAGGTATAGGGATCTTCAACTGATGCTACAAGCCCCTTGATTGCGCCGTAATACATCTTCGTTTTGTCCACTTTTTTCTTATCGACGTATTTTTTCTCGATTGTGTCCCACACTTTCCAAAACATGGTAAAGTCCACATTTTTACTATTTGTAGTAACGGAACTATTATTGGCAAAAGAGGTTAATGAAATGGCTCGCTCTCCCAGTTTATATCCAGTACCAAAAAGAAGCACCGCGACGGATGCTATAAGAAGGATGTTTGTAATTTTTAAGGACGGTTTTCCTGGTTTCATACAGAATAGAGAACAATTGTACTACTTACTGTCCGGGTAAAACAACAGGAAAATTGTTTTGATACTATTTCTTTGTAGCTATCGTTTAGCTTGAACTGTGCCTTTGGAAGGTTTGTTTGCCCCTCGTACTTATAACTGGTGATAAGACCTCTCCCTCCAAGAGCCTCCAGCTTTGCCACTTCATATTCCGTTGCCTTTTCGGCAAAACCCACGGGATATTCTGGATTACCAAATGATTCTTCCAGCAGAAGCCATATCATTCCCCCAAAATCTTTCTCCACAAATTTTGCTTCAAATTCCTTATGTTTCCCAATCTTAATCTGTACCTGTTTCTTCGACACATCAACTACATGTCCCGCAAACCAACATCTCTCCGAAGACATCTCCTTTTGCGTCTCAATCAGGACGACGCCTTCTATATGGTCTATTTCTGTGATAATGCCCTCTATATGAGAAGTTACTTTTTTATCTGAAAAGAAGGATTTTTTTTCCGCAAGAAGGTCTCCTATCACAATTGAATCACCTACACTCTTTTTGAGATGACTAAATATTTTTTTAGGGTGAATAGCAAGAAGTTCTGCCACTTCAATACGCTCTTCTGATTTTTCCTTGTTTTTATACAGAGGAGTGGTGAAATCTACCTTATCACCAATCTTGATGGAGAGCTTCTTTTCCGGATTGATAGAAATCTCAAGTACCATGCTTCTATGATACGCCATTAAAACTGCAAAATCACCACAAAAAACACTCTCTATTCTATTAGGTTCAACCAACAACTAGTCGCTAATCACTAGCCACTAATTTTATTTCATTCCTTGGTATGAGACGAAAGGAATGAGCGCTAAGTACCGAGCGTATTTGATTTCTTTCGTGAGTTTTCGTTGGTGTTTTGCACACACTCTCGACCGTTCTCGATTGACAATCTTCTTTCGGATAGAAAGAAATTTATCTAAATTATCAAGATCTTTGAACGCTGGTTCTGATTTGTATTCGCAAAAAAAACAATTATTTGTCATAGTGATATTATATTTTTAATAAAATAGTGAACTTTAAATTTTAGAATGGAATGTCTTCTGGATTAACTGTTTCAGTGTGCTCGTTTTGGTGTGCTGGAGCGTCTGTGTGATGTTCTTGTGGCGCTGCTACATCGACATGGGCAGGAACATCTCCCGTTGGTGCCGCTTCACCAGGTACGATACGTTTTCCACTATCGAACATGATAAAGTCATCAAGAACAATCTCCGTGATTGAGCGTTGTTGTCCGTCTTTACCCGTAAAACTTCTATAGGTAATTCTTCCCTCCATGTAAATCTTCTTTCCTTTCGTAAGTAGTTTTCCACAAAGTTCTGCAAGCTTCTGCCATGCAACAACTCGATGAAATTGGGTATCTTCTTTTATCTGTCCATCTGTCGTGGTCCATGATCTGTTGGTTGCTACACCAAATGTACAAACTGCTGTTCCATTTGGGGTGTATTTCAGTTCAGGGTCGCGGGTTAAATTGCCGATGAGAATCGCTTTATTCATTGATCTACTTGCCATAAGGTGCTTTAATCAATTGATAATAAGAGATACCGTATTAACTTCTCATTGAACTGCAATCTTTTGCGGAGTTCCATCGCATTAGTCTTTGGCATTTCAAGGTGCCATTGGTAGTAAGTTGCTTTGAGAAGCCCTTTGATTGGGTATGCGAGTGTTTTTTCTCCCCATTTCTCCTCTTTCACTATCTTGCAGTCGAGAGACGCAGCAAGCTCTTTTAACGTTTTCAGCTCTGATTCTTCATTCAGAAGAAAGGTCAGGTCGTACTTGGACATATAATTTTTCCCCAAAATTCAAAATAATAATGATTTTGAAAGCTTAAGGTTTCCCCTAAACCATGGATTTTGGTTGCTCTAATGATACAAAACGGATCATGAAATTGCAATTATAGTTATGCATTACAATAGAGTGATGAAAAAAGTGGTTTTATTGCTTCTTATCGGTATTCTGTTTTATACCCGATTAGTCGGCTTAAATTGGGGATTACCCTATCCTATGCACCCTGATGAGCGTAATATGGCGGTGGCCGTTCAACAGTTTTCCTGCCCTCCTCTTTCCTTGCTAATCGCCAACCCCCAATTGCTCTCCCATTGCCTTAACCCCCATTTCTTCGCCTATGGACAACTGCCCCTTTATTTTGCCTATGGAGGAATTCAACTCTATCACTTTGTTATGGGAATCCCCATTCAAACAACGTTTATTGAGGCTACACTTGCACTTCGAATAATTTCAGCATTAAGCTCGATTATGCTGGTTTTAGTACTTCTCAAGATTATTTTTCTTATTGTACCCAAAAAAAAACCAACAGATTTTGGCTTCCTAGTAATTGCATTTATATTTTTTATTTTTCAACCGTATGCTATCCAACTTTCTCATTTTGGCACCACCGAATCCCTCCTTATGCTTCTTTACTCTCTTATTATTTATTACTCTTTGAAGCTGCTAACCACTAATCACCAATCGCTAATCACTGTGTTTTTCCTTGCACTCTTCTCCGGCCTCGCTCTTGGAACAAAATCATCCTCATTATTATTTTTAGGAGTGCCCGCTGTTGCACTCATCATAAAAATGATAGGTGGCAGTCATGGGAGGGATCCCGATAGCGCGCATCTCGCTGAAAAGCGAGGAGCACTAGCGGGAAGGAGAATGACTGACAGAATCTATCATTTTCTCCAAATAGTATTTCTTTTCTTCTTTATAACTCTAGCTGTTTTTTGCATTTCCTCACCCCAAAGCCTTCTCAACTGGGACTCCTTCCTCAGCTCCATGAACTACGAATCCACGATTGGATTAGGTGCAACAATTCCTTTTTATACCCGACAGTTTGTAGGAACTATTCCACTTTTATTCCAGTTTGAGAAAATTCTCCCCTATGTCCTCGGTTGGCCAACATTAATAGTAAGTATTCTCGGCTTCTTCTTTCTTCCTTCATATATGAGAACACGTATCTGGCGAAGTATTTTGCGCATTTACGCTGGCGATGCCCTGTTTGAGCACTCGAATTATCCTCGTGCGAGTTCATCGACGAGTAAAGGCACAAAATATGGAGCCACACAATCTGCAAAACTATTTGATGTACTAAGATTTGCCCTTCTTATTTCCCTTCTCCCTCCCTCCTTTTTCTTCGCCAAATGGACCCGCTTCATCTCCCCCTCGTTTCCACTTTTCTCATTGTTTGCACTTTTATTCATAATTTCCTTGAATTCCCGCCTCCGCGGGAATGACAAACTGAAACGTTTCACGTTATTCGTTATAGGGTTTGCGTGTATTATCCCGGGGATTGCTTATCTTTCTATTTACACTTCCCCTGACATCCGTTTCACCGCTTCAGATTGGATATATGAAAATATTCCCGCTCATTCGAAGATTTTAAGTGAAACCGCTAATGTCATAGACCTCCCAATTCCTTCTCCTACCTCCCAACTCCTCACTTCCAACTACCAAATTAATTCATTCAATTTTTACGACCTTGATAGTAGTTATGATTTACAAATGGGTCTTTCTGAAGCCTTAAAACGAGCTGAATATATAATTGTCCCTTCTCGCAGAATCTTCAAAAATCACGCTGCAACAGAATACCCACAAATTGCATCCTATTATGCAGATTTATTTTCAGGA
>JBBQLR010000026.1:0-11898 GCA_038328135.1 Patescibacteria group bacterium
ACATACCGTCTGGCAGTAATACATACCTTCCTTTTTCCGCAGAAAATACACTTTCTTCCGAGGTAAAAAGACGTCAGACGCTTTTGATAGGTTGATTTGAGCATAGCCACAAGCTAAATATATAACTTAGTGGTTACGAAATCAACTAATTACCTAGAATTTTGTGTAGTTCCGCTGACCACTGAAGGTATGCAGAACAATCTCCGTAACTTAGGAAGTCCTGCTCAAAGCCTAGAAGCTCTCTATGCGTTTTGTGTTATCTCTTTTGATTCAATTATGAGGTTTCAAGCTGGATTAGTAAAATTACGCGGAGAAATTGCCATAAATATAGGATTAATCCCACCACGGTTTGTTAGGTATTACAAACTACACGAAGTTGTGGAGTTAATGGAAAAAGCAAAGTGGCTCGAAAAAAAAATTGGCTCTCCAACCCCAACTGAGTCCGCACAGATGCATACAAGGGCACTTGAAGCAGAGTATAACCTCGCCTTAAGACGTGATGAAATTGACACCTGGCATACTTTCGCTATGCAAAATGGCACTCCAGATGGTTTTTCAGCTGCTATGAGAATTGGAGCTTACGAAAGAGCTAAGCAATCTATCCAAAATACTTCCCGGTAAAAATCGATGTGCTTAAGCGATGTATCCCTCATATGAAACAAAAAGGCCTCAGAATTGAACCGAGATTTTTTGTAGGTGAAGGCACGGGGATTTGCCCCAAGGGCACTTCCCACTTCGCTGGAATACGTTCGCTCCGTGGTTGCGCGAACAACCCAAGGGGGTTCTTTCATCCTGGCTTTTCCAATAAAAAAAGACAGCATTTCTGCTATCTTTTTTTTTGGTGAAGGCACGGGGATTCGAACCCCGGATTAACGGGCTGAAAACCCGCTGTCCTAGGCCGCTAGACGATGCCTCCAAAGTATGGAACATTCTATTTTATCATCTCCTGGCACATATTTCGAGGGGAATTGTGAAGTATCTGAAGACGAAATATATATTTTATATATAAAAACAAGTTTTGTTCAAATTAGATTTTATCTTTATAGACCTATAGAGTAATACACATTTATGTGTAAAACAAGGATTATATAGGACATATAATCTATCTCATTAAGTAAAACGCCCTATAGTTGTATTTTTAGTTCATTTGTAGTACAATTCCACCCATGGCAACTGAGACAACTACATTTCCTGCGGCAATAGAAAAACTTCATAAAAAAATGATTGATAATAAAAATCAACTTATTATACATAGATCTAAATTAAATGAATTAAATCAAAGTCTTGAAGATAAGGGTATTTTAGAGCGTTTAGGCATGACTGCTATTGGAATAGCAGGATTATCTCCGAAAATAGTACAAGAGATTGCAGCACTTCAGGCTACCATTAATACGGATAGGGAAAGAATAGAAGATAGTACGCGAAGCCTTAACTGGGAACTAGGAAGATTTCCTGCTGTGCACACCTTATATCAAGCTTCATATGCTCCGGCTTTAGTAGAATATTTAGGAAGAGATCAGAATAATATGATAGGGCTAAGCGTAGGAGTAGCAATTAATGGAACAAGGCATTATGTAACTTTGAATTACCCAGATTATGAAGTATATAATCGAGGTGAGGGGGGGATTCCATTTCCGCAGCTTGAACTACACGAAGATACGAAGACTGTGCTTATTCCTTATGATAAAACGTTGAGAGTAAAGCTGTATAAAAACGCACACTATATTAATGCTCCAAATCAATTATCTCTTCTTTGTTACCGCATTTGACACTTAATTATCCATTTATTTCGCAAGCTTCTTCTTAAGCTCGTCCAAAATTTCCTGGGCATGATCCTTTCCGCCAAGACCAAACGCCAATCCACCCGCAATTGCAAGCATGGCAACAAGGCCGGTAAAGAAAATGCGAATAAGATCTTGAGCTACTCCCAATTGATTTAACATGATGAGGACCGTGAAGAAAACAATGGTAGACCTTGCAAACACTGCAAGAGAGCTTGAAGCAGATTCTCCAGCGCTTTTTGACCCTTGACGGACAAGGTCGGAAGCGAGATTAGAGATAATAATACCGACGAATCCAATAACTACCGCGACAAGCACATTGGGAATATAAAATACGAACTGATTTAGCACCTCAGTGGCCCGTGAAAGCCCCCAGCTCTCAAGGGTGGGGATAAGGAAGAGGATTATTATCGTCCATTTTATAAGTTCAGCTAGCACACCTTCCCACAATCGAACTTCTCTGAGGGTAATAAGCTTGGTCTTGTTTAATATTGAATCAATGCGGGAAAAAGCAAGTATAGCAAGTAGCAGCTTTTTTACGATTATTGCTACGATGTATCCAGATAGTATGATGAGCAGGCCTCCAAAAAAATCGGGTAAATAGTTCACGAATTTACTCCAAAATTGGACAAAAACGAAGTTTGTTGTATCAAACATAGTAAGCATGGATAAATTTGTAATTCAAACCACTATATTACCTCATACATCTTAATGTTTTTTACCGAAAAATTCGATAATAGTTCAATTGAGATAATTTGTACGCTTAGTTTACTGTTTTTTAGTACATTCTGCAATACATACGCTTGAGCCACACGATAGATATGACTGAGCTTTCTATAGGTAACAGCCTCATATGGTTTTCCGTGTGAATCTCCTATACGTGTTTTTACTTCACAAAAATACAATACTTTATTTTTTTCTGCAACAATATCCAATTCACCAAGCTTTGTTCGGTAATTGAGTTCTTTTATGGCAAACCCAAGAGAAATAAGGTAGTTTTTAGCAATATCTTCCCCTTTTTTTCCGATTGATTGAAGAGACATGTATATCTATTATACAGTCTTAGCGGGAGCTACTTTCTTCATTTTTCGAGTATTTTTTATACTGTAAAGCTTGTTTCTTGTTTCTGCTTCAGTATAGTCTCGAATAAAGAATAGTTTTGCTTTATTGAAGCTACTTCTTTTATCTACTTTCAAAGATACAATGTTTGGAGAAAATAAAGGAATAATTCTTTCAACTCCAATGCCTATTTTTGAGATTTTTCGAATGGTGATGCTTCTGGTAACTGGGGTGTTTCCCTTGACCATGAGAAGGATTCCTTTAAAAAGCTGTGTGCGCTCTTTCTCACCTTCCTTAATTTTATATTCAAGGCTGATTGTATCACCTATCTTAAAAACGGTTTTGTTGAATTCAAATGAGTTTGCCATAGTTGGGAAAAGGTAATTATACCTTGAATCTTTATTTTTTACAAGCCTTTATGAAACCGACAAAAATTGGGTGTGGTTTACCGGGATAACTTTTGTATTCTGGATGGCCTTGAGTTCCCATATAAAAGGGGTGTACAGAGCGATCAAGTTCAATGATTTCTACAAGACCTTCTTGTTTGGAGCGTGCACTAATGATAAGCCCTTTCTTTTCGAGCTTTTCTGTGTAGTCATCGTTAAATTCATAACGGTGTCTATGCCGTTCACTTGTATCCACCTTTCCGTAGAGCTCATAAGCAATAGTCCCCTTCTTTACGAGCGCATCCCAGCCTCCAAGACGCATAGTGCCCCCGTAAGCCCGTTTCTCGAGTATTTTTTGCTGTTCAGGGATAAGATGGATTACTGGGTCTGTCGTATTTGGATCATTTTCATATGTATTCGCGTTTGGAATACCAGCTACGTTACGTGCAAAAGCAATAACCGCGAGCTGCATTCCGTAACATAATCCAAGATAAGGAATTTTTTGTTCTCGTGCGTAATTTGCTGTAGATATCATCCCTTCTGCGCCCCGTTGACCCCAACCAATAGGTACGATTATTCCATCTGGCTTCCCAATTATTTCTACACCCTGTTTTTCTATTTTCTCTGCATCTACCCAAAGAGTCTCTAATTTGACCTTTTGATCCCAACAAGCGTGATCAAGAGCATCAAAAAGGGCCGCATAGGAATCTCGAAGCTGATAATCTCCCGTACCAAAATATTTACCAATGATTGCAATTTTTACTGATTTCTCTTTCTTTTCCTTGATTGCCTCAATAAGGGTATCGAAGCGTGATAAATCTGGCTCAATGAAGGGAAGTTGCAACTTCTTGAGAATTTTCTTATCAAAGTCTTGCTTTTTTAGGATGAGTGGGATTTCATATACGCTCTCGACATCTGGATTGGAAATAATATCATCTCCATGGACATTGCAAAAGAGCGCAAACCTATCCCTCCTCCGTTGGTCAAGATATTTTTCAGAGCGTGCAACAATAAAGTTTGGCTGAATCCCCATTGAGTTTAGGGTTCTGACCGATAGCTGTGTAGGTTTTGTTTTTGGTTCGCCTAAATGCTTTGGAGTTGGAACATAACTTACATGAACATGGATAACATCATTTGGTTTCTGGAGAGTGAGCATCCTCGACGCTTCGTAATAAAACACATTCTGATACTCTCCTGCGGTGCCTCCCAGCTCAATGACCATAATGTCCGCATTGTTATTCTTTGCAGCGACGTGAATTCTGTCGACTATTTCATTTGTTATATGAGGAATTGCTTCCACGTCTTCTCCGTTATATTCAAACCGTCTTTCGCGATCGATAACTGTCTTATATATTTTTCCGATGGTAACGAAATTATCACTGCCCATTTCCTGTTCCAGAAATTTTTCGTAGGTGCCAATATCCATATCAGCCTCAGTACCATCTTCACAGAGATACGGATCACCATGTTCTATAGGATTGATAGTGCCCGCATCGATATTAAGATAATTTTCAAATTTAAGAGGAACAACATTATATCCTGCAGATTTTAAGAGGTAGGAGATGGAGGCTGCAGTTATCCCTTTGCCTATGCCGGAAATAACGCCGCCTGAAATAAAAATATATTTAAGCGGATGGTTTCTTTTCATCTGGTACTATTGGGGTCGGAATTTTATTTAATGCCCAAGCCGAAAAATCGCACTTCGGATAATTTGAACAACCATAAAACTTTTTTCTAGACTTTGTAAATTTTACCACAATATCTCCTGAACATTTTGGGCATTTTCTATTTTTTACGACAAATAGGAATGGCTTTGTTGTTTTACACTCAGGATACCCACTGCACGCATAAAATTTACCAAATTTTGAAAATCGAATTATCATCGGTTTACCACATTTAGGACACACTTCGTTCGTTTCTTCTTTAATCTGGATCATTCCCACTTCTTTTTTCTTAGTTTCAAGTTCTACGGAAAACGGTTTGTAAAACTCATCCAAAACAGATACGACATCTGCTTTCCCTTCTGCTATCTCATCAAATTTATCTTCCATACCTGAAGTGAAATCGAGTTCAAAAATGTGTGAGAAGTTTTTACTCAAAAAATCGGATATTGCAGTCCCCACTACTGTAGGAATGAAATATCTTCCCTCTTTTTCTACATATCCTTTAACTTGGATGAGGGAAATAATTGCTGCGTATGTTGAAGGTCGACCGATTCCTTCCTCTTCCATTGTTCGGATAAGTGATGCTTCGTTATATCGTGGCGGGGGTGAAGTTTTAAGCTCTTTTACTTCTATATCTTTTATATCTGCTTTTGTTCCATCGGTTACTTTAGCGAGCTCTCTATTCTCTTGTTTGGTTGACTCCATGAGCTTGAGGAATCCATCAAACAATACTTTTGTTGCCGATGCTTCAAATACATGATTTTCGGGAGAAACTAAGTCAAACGTAACAGTTTTGAGCTCTGCTTCCTTCATTTGAGTAGCAACAGCACGATCAAAAATAAGTTTATATAATTTTTTGTGATTCACTGTGAGGGATTCTTTTTTCTTGCCAAGGTCATCCACTTCAATCAGTTTTGTGGGCCGAATAGCTTCGTGAGCTTCCTGCGCCATGCGGCTTTTTGTTCGATATCCGCGAGGCTTTTCGAGAGCATATTCTTTTCCGTATTTTTCGATGATATAGTCTTTTGCCTTAAATACAAACTGAGTGGAAAGATTGAAAGAATCTGTACGGTGATACGTGATAAAACCTTTTTCATAGAGAGATTGAGCAAGGCTCATCACTTGGCGAGAGGAAAACCCACACTTAAAGAATGCATCTTGTTGCAACGATGAGGTGGTGTACGGCGGAGTTGGATATCGATTGGTTACGGTTTCCTTCATGTCTGCAACCGTATATGTGGTGTCGATTAATGATTTTTTTGTCGTTTCAGCAGTCTCTGGGGTAATTGACGTTCTAGTGAACGTATATTCACCTGCGTAGAGTTTTATTGTTTTTGAAATCTCGACAGGCTCCCCTTTTAACTTTTTCAGTTTCGCCGTGACATCATTTCCGGAAATAGCAAATGTTCCCGTCATGAGAATATAAGGCTCCTGTCCAAATGCTGTTCGTTCTTTTTCTCGTTCTACAACTAAACGTACACCAACTGTCTGTACTCGCCCAGCTGATAACCAATTTTTTCCCGTTTTTTTCCAAAGGAGTGGAGACAGTTCATAACCGACAATACGATCTAAAATTCTTCTTGCTTGTTGAGCTTTAACAAGATCAATACGAAGTTCCGAAGGATTAGCCAATGCTTCCTTTAGAGCCGAAGCCGTAATTTCATGAAAGACTATTCTTTTTACTTTTTTGGAAACATCCGCAAATTCAATTGAGGGCCAGTTTTCTTTAATAAGGCCCAAGATGAATGCGACATGGTAGGAAATACTCTCCCCTTCTCGGTCCAAATCGGTTGCGAGGATTATTTCATCATGTTCTTTGGAAAGGGCAATCATTTCATCAATTAACTTCCTACGTTTTTCGATGAATTCATACTTTGGTCGGTAGTGATCTTTGAAATCTATTGCCATCTCGCTTCCCGGGAGATCACGAATATGCCCCATAGTGGCCATTACATAATAGTGATCGCCTTGGCCGTCCATCTTAAGGATTCGGTTAAACGTTCGCGCTTTTGTTGGAGATTCTACAATGATTAATGCCATAAAGTTCTATTATACAGGCTGGATATACATAAAGTCTGGGAAAAAAAAGTAGACCTACAACCATCACAGGTTTCGAGACTTTTTCTTTTTAAGTAATTTTAAATCTATAGTTGACCGACGTAAATTTTGAGAAATCTCTTTTTTCATATCATCCGTTTTTGCATTTTTCATAGTATTTTTTGCTTCCATGATTGCATTTTGAGTCTGTTTCTCATCAATTTCCTCTTGTCCGTATGCGCGTGACACTAGAAGGCGCACAGCTTCTCCATTTGTCTCGACATATCCTCCTCCAATTGCCAAATAATCACCATCTTCTCCATTCCAGTAGTGAACAACTCCTTCATCCAGAAGAGAAAAGAGATTAATATGTCGTGGCAGTATGGTGATTTCACCATCAGAACTTGGTACCGTTACCCCATCAATCTCTCTTTCAAGAGCTATCTTTTTTGGTGTAATAATAATTAATTTTAATTTTGACATATTGTACTAAAAACTATTAGGCTTTCTTCACTTCATCGATTGTCCCGACCATATAAAATGCCATTTCGCCTTTGTCATCATGTTTTCCGTCCAATATCTCTCTGAATCCTCTTACCGTTTCTTTCATTGAAACATATTTTCCAGGTCTCCCGGTGAATGGCTCTGCAACAGCCATAGGTTGAGTGAGGAAACGTTGTATCTTTCGTGCTCTTGAAACCGCTTGCTTATCAGCGTCTGATAATTCTTCCATTCCCAAAATCGCAATGATATCTTGCAAATCCTTATATCTTTGCAAAATTTTCACGACATCTCTTGCCACTTGGTAATGTTCGGCTCCTACAACATCTGGATCAAGTGCCCGTGAATTGGACGACAATGGATCAATCGCTGGGAAAAGCCCTTGTTCTGCGAGGGATCGTTCTAGGTTGAGTGACGCATCAAGATGGGAAAATGTAGCAACTGGAGCTGGATCTGTATAGTCATCGGCTGGAACGTATACTGCCTGGATTGAAGTGATTGAGCCTTTTTTAGTAGAAGTGATACGCTCTTGGAGCGCAGCCATTTCAGAAGCGAGAGTTGGCTGATATCCTACCGCGGACGGGATGCGACCTAAGAGTGCTGATACTTCACTTCCTGCCTGTGCAAAACGGAATATGTTGTCAATAAATAAAAGGACATCCATATTTTTCTTATCTCGAAAATGTTCTGCCATTGTGACCCCGGTAAGGGCAACTCGCAAACGATTTCCAGGGCTTTCATTCATTTGACCAAAAACAAGAGCTGTCTTGTCAATAACTTTTGTATCTTTCATTTCTCTCCATAAATCATTTCCTTCTCGGCTTCGCTCTCCAACTCCTGTAAAGACTGAAACTCCAGCATGTTCTTTAGCAACATTATGAATAAGCTCTTGGATAAGCACGGTTTTTCCAACTCCTGCTCCTCCAAAAATAGCTGTTTTTCCACCTTTGATAAAAGGAGCAATAAGATCAATCACTTTTACTCCCGTTTCAAATATTTCTTGTTCCACTGCTTGTTCATCAAACGCGGGTGCTAATCTATGAATCGGCATTCTATCTTTTGTTTTAATTGCGGCTCCTTCATCGATAACATCTCCAAGGACATTGAATATTCTCCCTAATGTTTCGTCCCCAACAGGAACATCTATGGGTTTCCCTGTATTTTCTACTTCCCTGCCACGTGCAATTCCAAAAACGTTACCCATTGCTACTGCGCGCACCATCCCAGGCTCAATTACAGCCTCAACTTCAAACACTGTTTTTCCCAACTTTTCATCATTCAATATGAGAGCGTCATAAATACCAGGTGTCTCATTTTCTGGAAATTGTACATCGACCACCACTCCTCTGACTGCTGAAATAATTCCTTTTATCATAGGTATAAAATGTAAATAATAGTTATAATTTTTAAAATTGTATTTTTTAACTAGCTTCGACTGACTCTTTTGCGGTAATCATATCTAATAATTCATTCGTTATTTTTTCTTGTCTGAGTTTGTTACCTAGCAATGTTAAGTTGTAAATAACGTCATTTGCATTATCGGTTGCATTTTTCATAGCAATCATCCGTGCTGAATGTTCTCCAGCTTCAGACTGAATAATGGCGTTTCGCACCTTTTCTTCCACAAAACTACGTAATATTTTCTCTATTACCGCTTCGGGAGAAGGCTCAATCACATATTCTATATATTCTTTCTCTTCAATTTTTTGATCAAGTTCTAGTTTATAGGGTAATATCTGAGCCAATATTTGTTCTGTCTTCAATGTCGAGATGAAACTATTAAACAATATGAATACGCGTTTATACGTTCCTTTTAAAAATGTTTCTAATGCAAAACTAATTACTGCAGAAACATTGTTAATAGGTGTGGAGCTTGAATAGTCTGCTAAGATTTCTCCTCCTGTTTTTGAGAGAAATTGCGCACCTTTTTTTCCTATCGCGATAAATTTGCTATTTTGAACGTCGACATTATTTGCAATATACCTGAACAAATCGATGTTGAACGAACCACAGAGCCCCTTATTACCCGTTATGACAATTACTAAATCAGGACTAAATGCTTTTGCATGGGTGACTAAAAGAGATGAAGAAAGCACATCCACTCTCGTCATAACTTTCTTAATAGCCATCTCTAACTCGCGCTGATAGGGGCGCGCTTCAATAGCTGCTTGCTGGCTTTTTTTCATCTTTATTGCAGATACGAGTTGCATAGAACGAGTTATCTTTTTTACGTTCGATACCGACTTCGTCTTTTTTCGTACCTGTCTGACATTCATAAGGTTATGCTTCTACAAATCCATCGGCAATATTTTTTACAAATGGTGCCAATAGTTCTTCAATGTGAGGAGTAACTACTTTCTCTTTTTCAATGAGTTGAATAATTTTTTCTCCGTTTATTCGAAGTGACTTTACGAGCTCTGCTTCGAAATCCGTAACTCTTGGTACAGGCACTGCATCAAGATATCCCTTATTTGCTGACCAAAGAACGACAATTTCTTCTCCCAATCGATACGGTTTATTCTTATCTTGCTTCATAAGTTGAGTAACTTTTGCACCTCTATTAAGCAATTTTTTTGTTTCTTCGTCTAAATCGCTTTCAAATTGCGAAAAGGCTGCCATTTCTCGGTACTGTGCTAGGTCAAGTTTTAATCTTCCTGCAACTTGTTTCATTGCTTTCGTTTGAGCATTACCCCCTACGCGTGAAACAGAAATTCCGATGTTTATAGCTGGGCGAATACCTGCATTAAATAAATCTGTTTCCAAAAAGATTTGTCCGTCGGTGATAGAAATAACGTTTGTTGGAATATAAGCTGATATATCTCCTTCCAATGTCTCAATGACTGGAAGTGCAGTGATAGATCCGCCACCTGAGGAA
Organism: Patescibacteria group bacterium; assembly: GCA_038328135.1. GTDB lineage: Bacteria > Patescibacteriota > Microgenomatia > UBA1406 > GWC2-37-13 > JAKBEU01. The sequence goes on from JBBQLR010000026.1 coordinate 10,304, forward strand.
TCCTCAAGTCGACACGCACGTTCAAGAAGTCTTGAATGGAGATAAAAAATATCTCCTGGATATGCCTCACGGCCTGCTGGTCGACGAAGGATAAGTGACACTTGCCGGTATGCCCACGCATGTTTCGAAAGATCATCGTAGACTACCAATACGTCTTTCCCTTTTGCCATAAAAAATTCTGCAATAGCACTTGCCGAATACGGAGCTAAATATTGCAAAGCAGCAGGGTCTGACGCCGATGCACTTACGATGATGGTATAGTCTAGCGCTCCTTGTTTCCTGAGTAATTCGGAAACAAGTGCGACTTTTGAATTTTTTTGTCCAATGCCACAATAAATACAAATTACATTTTGGCCTTTTTGATTGATGATGGTATCGAGAGCAATAGTAGACTTCCCGGTGCCTCTGTCCCCGATGATAAGTTCTCGCTGTCCTCTCCCGATTGGGAAAAGAGCATCAATACTTTTAATTCCTGTTTGAAGAGGAACATTCACCGGTTTCCGATAGACCACAGAAGGCGCTACTTTCTCTACAGGGTTCCATGCATCAGCGGGAATTGCATCTCCTCCATCAATTGGCTGACCCAATGGATTTACTGTCCTTCCAATCATTTTTTCACTTACTGGAACAGAAAGCGTATATTTTAATGCCTTTACCTGTTCCCCACTTTTTATGGTCAAATAATCACCAAGCACAATAATTCCTACTGAATCTTCCATCATATCGATGATGTATCCCTTTACTCCACCTGCAAATTCCACGACTTCTCCATATCCGGCTTTGTCCAATCCTTGTGCAACAACAACTCCGTCACGTATTTCTTGAACTATTCCAACCTCGTCGGTTTTGTAGTCTAGCTTACTATTTTTAATTTCACGCTCGATTTGTTCGAGATACTGATCAATTGCTTTCATAGAGCTGTTTTTTTAATAAATGTAACGCGTTGCGGATAGACAAATCAACATTTTCAGACCCACACTGGATAACAAATCCCCCAATAAGTGAAGAATCTACAATGTTTTCGACTTCGCTTGATGCGTATCGAGGGAATCGAGAAAGTATTTTCTGCAATTCTTCTGGTGATAAACGATATGCAGATATAATTCTCACTTGCTCTTTTTTAGCACTAAGCTCCTCGGCGAATGTTTTTTTTAGTCGTTCTTTTACGTGTGGATCAAGGCGCATACGATTACTTATTTTCTAAATTACTAAGTACACGGGCATTAACCTGTTTTTGCATGTCCTCGGTAAGAAAATCTTTAAGGGCATGCTCAACCGTCATGACGCTTACCTTAGCAAGAGTCTCTTTATATTGATTTTCCATCTGTCTTCTTTCTTCTTCCATCTGTTTTCCTGCTCTTGCAATTATTTCTTTTGATTCTTCGTGTGCTTTAGCAACAAGCGCCGTGCGTTCAAGCTCTGCTGCATGTTTTACGGCCTTGAGACTTTCCTCGGTTTTCTTTTGGATTTCTTCGCGAGATTCTTTTGCCTGTTGAAGGAGTGCTTCCTTCTGTTTTTGCACCTCTTCATTCATCTTTTTACGCTGCGCATCTTTTTCCTTTTCATTCTTCATCAGAACAACAAAAGGGCCAGCT
>JBBQLR010000027.1:0-11381 GCA_038328135.1 Patescibacteria group bacterium
CGTTCACATTTTACGTGCCTTTATTCACGACTTTTGTGTACCCATAGAATTCTGCCATCTTTGTTAAGCGATTCGTTTAATCTTCGTTCATTTTTCTTCCAAACTTCCATAATTAATGTAGGTAAGAGAACTGCTTTCTCCCTGGGTATTGAATGCCATTCCTTTCCGTTAATTTGCATCCCTTCTATGTCAAAGTCCTTTTGCGTTAGTACCACATCTATAGACTGAATTGAGCTCATAACTTGCCCAGCCATACCATCTCTTATTGCTCCGTTGTTAGTCTGTACACCAAAGATTTGACATAGAAGGAAATCTGAAAGTTCTGCTTTTAGTTCTGAAAAAATAACATCAGAGGAAGAGATTTATAATTGCGATATAATCGAGGCTCACGCATAGACACAGCAATATCACTTAACGATAGTATGGTGTGCAGAAGAGCATCAAAAGAGGAATTTCGATCTGACGACCGTCTTGAATATGAAGAGCGATCTACTGCCAGATCAAGCGGTTTTTCATGATGATTAAATGAAAATTTATAAATATTTGTAGCAAGTTTTTTGTTTATAGGGAGCTCGTTACACAATTTTCGAATCATGTAGCCGCCAATTGTTGGGTGATTATGGATAAGTGCTCGTTCATCCGCTGTACGAATGTCTCCTCCAAGTAGTAGTATTTTTTGTCTCTTTAATTTTTCAGGATGAAGTGCATTCTCAGAGGCTTCTAAGCTAGTTTGATCAATTCCGGTTTTACCAATATCATGAAGAAATCCTCCAAGGGCAAGTGTAGTAAGTCCCATTTGTAGTTGGTCTTTTGGAAGACCTACGCGTATCGCATATTGATTGAAGGTACGAGCGGCGATCTCTGCCACACAGATAGAATGTTTAAACGTTTCCGGGTCAAACCCTGCGAGTTCCTGCATATAGGGAACCATATAGGGATAGTTATGAAGTACAGCGGTAAGAGAGTTGCCGATAAACCGTTCTGCCCCACCATTTGTTGAACCTCGTTCTAAGCTCATAATACGAATTTTTGAATTATGTTCTTGACTCGATTATTTCAAGAAGGATTGCGGTTCCTATGATTAACGTATGACCGGACAGTAATGATACACCTATTTATTTACATTTAGGCGTATATCCAGAGGTGCGGCTGTAAAGGGCACTTGCAGGAGTTCTTGGATATACAGGGATACGTATTTAGCGCGCGAGAGTAATGCCAGAAGTGCCCAAAACTCTAAACTCCACTCCATCAGACTCCAGTTTAATATAGGCAAGATTCTGTATGGCGCCTGGGGGAAATGTTTCTTCTTTTGCATATCCCAGGTGAATGAGAGTTAATCTGAGAACACCTCCATGGGTTGCGACCAAAATATTTTCCCCAGGGTGAGCAACGCTTATCTCCCTGAGAAATGTAAATACACGGCCAATCACAGACTCATTATTCTCAACTCTTGATTGTTTTAGTTTGGGATGTTCCGTGTAGTTTGACAGCAATTTCCATAACTGGGCCCTTCCTTCTTCTGATGATTCTCCTTCATAATCTCCAAAGTATCGTTCACGCAATGCCTTCGTTGTTTCGATGGCAAGTTGACGTTCTAGATTGAGTATTTTTGCTGTCCGATGAGCACGAATTAAGTCAGATGAATATATTCTTGAAAAGTTGACACTCTTAAGATTTTTACGTTGTGCATGCGCTTGTTGTTCGCCGACTTCATTTAGTGGAATATTGGTATGACCCTGAATTATCCGTTTCACGTTCCATTCAGTTTGACCATGCCGAACGAGGTATAAAATACATGATTTCATATCGTATCAGTATACCAGCCCCTCATTCTTAAGGTATAATCATATATATGAACATACCAGGCGTAATCGAAGAACTGAAGAAGAAATATCCAGGCAAGAAAATATTTATGAATAATAGACAGAATTGTACGGAGATTTTATGTGAAACAGAGCCGTCCTCACTTCATCCATCATATAGCGAGGTGATATCAATAATTGATAAAACAGATCTTCATTATCATGATCTTACTCGTGAGACATATAAGGTGACAAAAGGCGTGTTGAGCTTAATCGTAGATGGCCGGAAGCTGGTCTTAAACGAAGGACAATCTTATACGATAGAGCTCGGCGAAAAACATGAGGCATCTGGAAACGAGACATGGGTAAGCGTACATTCAAAACCTGGGTGGAAGAAGAGTGATCACAAACTCATCACTAATACCACCAAATGAAACAAAAAAAATCATACCCGAATGTAATTTCTTCCGTTATTGTCTTTTTGATTATTGTCGTTCTTCTTTTTTCTTTTTACTTGTACCAAGCATATGTATTCAAACAGAAAACAGTTCAAAGTTTTACTTCAGATATAAAAAAAATCACAGAATATACAAAATGGGGATATGATACGCATGTTTTTGAACAGCTATATGATAACCTCGTCCACGATTTGAAGGCAACTTCCTTTGTGCTATTTCCCTTTAAAAAAGATTATTTTCAGAAGAAGCATGACAATATTTTGCTCTTAGTTCAAGCTGGATACGCCACTGATATAACAAAACAGAAAGAGCTAATTCAATCGCAACTCTCCTATCTTCGAGATCGTGTAAAGACAAACGATATATTATCCCCAGTAAAAAAACAAAAATATTCAGATGCTTTTGAAATTATCGCGGGTACTATTTTTGAGGAAAATTCTGATCTTGTGGGAATAAAAAAAGCTTTGACAAGTTTAGATACTACTGATAAAGAAATTACAAAAGAAGTGGAAAGTACAAAAAAAGAGGCGCTCCTAAATGAGCTCCAGACATATAGAGCCTCCTGTCAAGAATTACTCAACTATTTTACTGAGAAAAAGAATGAAAGTGGACAAGCCATTGCGGATGGCTGTGTTAGTGCTGCAGATAAGTTGATGGGACAAGGGTATGTAAAAAACGGAGCGGAATTCCTCGCAGCATTGTCTCGTGAACGGGTGTTTACTGCACTTCAAAAGGCAAATCAAGCCAAGCAGGACTTGATTCAAGCAGAGCAGTATGCACTTTCAGCAAAGCAAAAAGAAGAAGAACGATTGACTCTAGTCCCCCCAGCTCCTCGACAGGAAGGCAAGCTCATTGTTGTAAATCTAAGCCTTCAACGACTATACGCATATGAGAATGGAAAAACGGTTTTTTCTTTAGCCGTTCCGATAACAACCGGAAAACAAGGATTTGAAACAGTAACGGGTGAGTTTGCGATATATTTGAAAGAACAACAACATAAAATGGTCTCCCCTTTTCCAGGTATTTATTATGACGACGTAGTAAATTATTGGATGCCATTTTATTTAGGATATGGATTACATGATGCTCCTTGGAGGAGTATTTATGGAACGCAAGATTATCCTGTAGTAGGGAGCCACGGCTGTGTAAACATGCCCCTTAAAGACACTATAGTGTTGTATAATTGGGCAGAAGTAGGAACGAGGGTAATTGTATTATAGAGATTAGTGGTTAGAGACTAGAGATTAGCAGATACGTGTAGCTAGTTCTTGGTTTTTGCTGGTCTCCAATCACCAATCTCTAATCTCCAACTCATATGCTAATCGACGAAGTATATATCAATGCGAAGGCGGGTAAAGGCGGCTCTGGAAGAGTTGCCTTTTATCCTATGAAAAGTGGTCCGTGTGGAGGAGACGGTGGAAATGGAGGAGCGGTGATAGTTCGCGGAAAGAAAGAAGTGAAAAATCTCAATAGTTTAGGACGAAAAAGGGCTTATATAGCAGAAGACGGAGGACAAGGCGAGAACTTCAATAAAACAGGCCATAGAGGTGCAGATACTATTCTCACAGTGCCACTGCACACGGAATTAGTAAATACCATGTTGAAAACAACTGTCATCGTGGAAGAACCAAATAAAGATTATGTCATCTGCAAAGGTGGGAGAGGTGGACGAGGGAATGAAAAGTTTAAGTCCGCGATTAACCAAACACCAAAACACGCAGAACCGGGCACTCCTGGACAAAGCTTTCATTTTAAAATTATCCTTAAATTGATTGCGGACGCCGGGTTTATCGGACTTCCAAATGCAGGGAAAAGCAGCCTTCTTAATGAGATTACGAATGCGAGAGTAGCAACAGCTCCTTACCCATTTACCACTCTCGAACCGAATTTGGGTGCATTTGAAGAATACGTAATTGCAGATGTTCCAGGACTTATAGAAGGAGCTTCCAAGGGCAAAGGTTTGGGAAGTAGATTTTTAAAACATATAGAAAAAGTTAAAGTACTTTATCACTGCATAAGTTGCGAAAACGATAAGCCTGAAAAAGTATATTTAACGATTCGCACTGAACTCGCTAATTCAAATCCCCTTCTTATTGAGAAAAAGGAGATAATTATTTTGACAAAACTTGACTTATTGGAGCCTAAAAAAAGAGCGAGCTTACTTAAGTCTTTAACAAAAAAGCTCGGTCTGCCAGTACTTGGAGTGTCTATTCACGACTTAGATTCAATTGAAGGGTTAAAAGAAAGCATACGCGAAAATGTTATCGGGGCGGGGATGTAAGTACTTCTTCTAAATCCTGTATTGTTACTACTTTCATCAACCTATCTCTTAATTTTGCTCCGCCTTCTAGCCCTTTGCAGTACCATGAAAGATGTTTCCTCATTGGGCGAAGGTCTAATTCTGGTCGATAGTGTAGAAATAACTGTGCATGATATACCATTGTATCTTTCCGCTCTTGAAGCGTGGATTCATGCTCTGCAAATAGCCAAGGATTGCCAAACGCAGCACGAGCAATCAGCGCTCCATCTACTCCATATTCTTTAATTTTATTCTTTGCATCACTCATACTCTTGATATCGCCGTTTCCCCAGAGTTCGACTTTCGTTCCTTTTGTTAATAGCTTTGCTTTTGCGATTTCATCCCAATTTGCAATACCGCTATATCGAGCGTCAAATGTTCTTCCATGAAGAGCAATTCGTTCTACCCCCGCTTCGATAAGAAAGGGTATAACCTCAACAACCTGCGATTCGTGATACCCAGTTCTGGTTTTGACAGAGATTGGAAGAGAAGTGATTGGAGATTGGCGACTGTCGATTGGAGAACTCATTTTTCCTACTGCAAGCTTCATGTTTTCCGGTAAATCCGTATCTTTAAGCCTTTTTCCATTATTCCATTCAGTGCGGGCAGTAAGAAGCGTTTTTATAATTTGTTTAGCTCTGGGAAGATCTAAAAGCAATGCTGCTCCCCCACCTTTTTTTACGATGTTCGTATCGGGGCATCCCATGTTAACGTCTACTCCAGAAAACCCTAATTCTGCAGAGATAAAAAACGCATATTCATAATACTGTGGGTGAGGCCCGAAGAATTGGGCGATAATAGGCGTATTTGTCTCATGTTTGTTGAGAGTATGCAGTAGCGTTTCCCTTCCACGAAACAACCCCTCAGTCGTCACAAATTCCGTATACATGAAATCTGGATGCCCCAATTCATCAGCAATCTGGCGAAAAGCAGCATCGGTAACACCATCAGCGGGGGCAAGTCCTATTCTATATTCCATTACCTATTGTATCACGCTCAATTACTATGATATTCTCGTTGACAACATGTTAGTATGCTGATATACTCAATTAATGACTATAGATATGTTTTCAGTTTTTATTATTAGGATTCTTCTCTTTATAGAGAGGGGTACCTTGTGAGCTGAAAAACATAAGGAATACCCCGCTCAGGCGGGGATTTTTTTTGTCTGTTATAAACTAATTTACGATATGGAATATGGAATACGAAAAGATTAAGGAAATACTTAGTAAATTTATTGAAGAGATGAAATCGCATGAAGAAATGTACATGGGGTTCCCTAATAATATGAGCTACGACTTTGAAACAGTCGCCGAATCAGCTCATGTGTATATCAATAATGCAGGAGATCCTTTTTCAACCTTATCCTGGAAAAAACATTCTAAAAATTTTGAACAAGAAGTAGTTAATTTTTTTCTCGATTTGTATAAATTGCCAAGACGTCAAGGATGGGGCTATGTAACTTCGGGAGGTACCGAGGGAAATATGGAGGGTATATTATTGGCCCGAGAAACATATCCAAATGCTACGCTCTACTATTCGGAGGATACTCATTATTCTATAGCAAAGATCGCTCGGATACTTCGTATAAAAACGAAAGTAATCAAATCTCAGCACAATGGTGAGATTGATTATCACGACCTTAACAATCAACTTGCAAAAAATAAAAAGAAGGAAGTGATAATTTTAGTCAATTGTGGGACTACTGTTAAAGGTGCGTTTGATAATCTGTCTATTATAAAAGCAATTCTTACAAAGAACAAAATTACAAAAAAATATATTCACGTGGATGGGGCATTGTCTGGTATGATCACGCCGTTTGTTGCAAAAGCCCCCCGCTATTCATTTGATAAGGGGATAGATAGTATCGCTATATCAATGCATAAATTTTTTGGAGTACCTCTGATATCTGGCATTGTAATAACTAAAAAGAAATATGTTAATACTATTAAGAATAGTGTTGACTACATCAATTCTCATGACACAACTATCACGGGTTCACGAAACGGACATACCTCACTCTACACGTGGTATATTATAAAAAAACATGGATTAAATAAATTTAGAAATGATGCTCATTTATGTTTGGAAAATGCACAATACCTTCATAAAAAATTACAATCAATTGGCGTTTGTGCGCATAGAAATGACTACTCAAATACGGTCTATTTTAAAAAGCCTCATGAGGTGGTAATAGACAAATGGCAACTTTCTTGTGCTGGAGATACCGCACATGTTGTTGTGATGCAACATGTAAATAAAGAAAAGATAGATTTAATAGTAAATGATATCTTAATGAATTAAGTTGAGAATAGCAAAAAATTAGATTATTTCTTCTTTTCTTTTTCTCACAAATGTAATCCATTCCTCCACTACCTCAAAGATGAGCTTGAATGGGGCTTCGATAAGAAAATCAAGAATAAAAATCATGAAGTTCAGTCGGGCAAGCCCCCCGCTGAAGAACTTACCGAGCGATAGAATTGGCATAAAGAAAAAGTCAACGATAGGGGTAAATACGCCCTCTTTCTCTGCTAAGCGGTACTCATTGACTATTTGTTTTACTCTATAAGAGAAGAACGTAACTAAACATACAAAGAAGATAAATATGGCAATACTAATCATGTTGAAATCCAGTAACAAAAGGCCCTCATAAATGAGCGTCAAGGTAACAATAAACGTTAAGGAGTAAAAAATAGTGAATCCAAATATAAGGAGAGGTTTTCGTTCTCCCTTTTTTTTGGGCATATAGGAAATATTAGTCTCAAAAGTAGTATCTGCATCGATTACCTCTACAATTCGTTGATATATATTCTTTGTATTTTCTTCTCCCGGAATCTTGAATATTGATACGATAAGGAGCATTAAAAATGGAGGGAACAAGGTATTAATAATGATTGATCGCATGTTAACTTCGGCGTAAAGCCAATTTGAAACTGGAACTTCAAGGATAAGCGCAAATACCATTTTGGTAAGGAATACGTAAATAAAACTTCGTATAGCCAAAGTGCGTACTCGGACATTAAGTTGTTGATATTTTTCTCTACATGTTTCATCAACCTGTTTCCATAGGAGGACCTTATCTGACAGGATTGCTTCAGCATCCTTCCCTTTCTCCTTTAATATATTAAAAAGTACCAGAAAGGAGGGAAGTTGTTTTCGTGTAAAGCGGGTCAGGCTCTCGACATACGAATTTGTGACAGTTTCATCAATTTTTTTGAATATTGCTGGCGCCTTTCCTGCGAATATGTCTAGCTCTTTGTCTGAATATGTATGAATAGGTTTATAGAATGTAATAAAAAGATGATATCTCTGATATGGTTGATCACTCTTACGAAACGATTTTTCAAGCGCAGCAAGGAAATAGGCATCTTTTTGATCTTCCGAAAGCCCTTCTATCTTAATTTTTTTCCGAAGAACTTGGTATATGAAAAACATATAACTAGAATATCGGTTAGCATTTTCAGGTGAAAGCGTTTCCTCTATCTCACATGTGATGAGATCCATGATGAACTCACTTAGGTAGTGCTGTGTGTCCAACTCGCGACCAGTTATAATTTTTCGCTTTAGTTTAAGAAATCTATCTAAAATAATTTGGATATCGATAAGCTCCTTGCCTCCAAGTGATCCATTGGCAAAGTAGCGCGCCCAAAGGAGTTCACGAAGCACATTTTCAGCTTCATTTTTACCGTCTGGGTTTAGGGTAAGGCGTCGCGTGAGAATGCGTTCAATGGCCGCTCTCCGGATAAGATGATCTTCACGATATTCCACAGCATTTCTGAGTTTTTCGTAGACAAGGGCAAAAAAAGACACTGCTTGTGAAACTGCGATTTTAGAAAGCTCATCTGGCCTTGAGCGTGTTTTAAGCTGCTTTAGGCTACCCAAAAGAGCATGAGTAAAATCCGATAAAGTAATTGGTTGAGGTTGCTCAACTGTAGCGTCCTGAAGCTCTTCCATAAGTTCATATTATAAGCTATTTAGGGCTTTTTATCAAGTCTTAGGATAGTATTTATGTATGATTTCTAAGAGCTGCTCGTGAATAAGCCCATTTGAGGCTAAAATGCCATTTGAAGAGTCTCGAGAACGAAGCGGATTACCGGCAAAATCGGTAATTGTGCCTCCAGCCATCTCTACCAATTGCAAACCAGGTGAAATATCCCACCATTTTGGCCCTCCTATAGTCTTCGAGGAGGGTAAAATATAGGCATCGCTCATTCCAGTTGCAACATTAAATAAAGCCTCAACGTCCCACATGGTATTACGTAATCTATAGGTTAAATATAATAAATCTTGAATAGTCTGAAAGTAAGTAGAACTTTCGTCTTTTGGCATTTTTCCGTTGGGTATTGATATATTTATGAACGATTTGTTTAAATAAGACTCTTTGGAAACGCTCATTTTATCACCATCAACATATGCTGCTGATTTGATTGATCCAAAAAAAATTCTATTTATTGCCGGCTGATATCCAACTGCACAAACAGGTTGCCCTTTATACTCTAATGAGAGAAGCGTGTAATAGTATGGGGTGTTTTTCGTATATTCTTTTGTCCCATCTAACGGATCTATTATCCAAACGAAGTCTGACCCAGGAAGGGAAACTCCCGATTCCTCAGCTAATATGCCGTGTGTTGGAAATGCTAAGTGGATAGCCTCTATATATGCTTTTTCAGCTGCGTAATCAGCACTTGTGGCAATATCAAGATGAAGTTCATCCTTAGTTTTTTGAATTACAAATGAATGGCGATGCTGCTCTAAAATAGCTCCTGCCTGAAAAGCTATTTTTTTTGCAAACGCCAAGTAAATATCACTTTCTTTATTGAGGTTCATATTAATTAAGTGCATCTGTATTGACGCCTTGAGACATATCCACATCCTTTACTTCCTTAAGTGTTTTTGCTACGAATAACTTCAGCTCATCGTATTTTTCCTGAGTCTTTGCTTCGAACTTTGCGGTAAGATAAGGGCCATTTTGGCTCGCCCTAATAACAAACATATTCCCCGGTAAGTCCATTCTAATCCCATCAATTTCTGTGAATGTTGCATTTGGATATTGTGCTTTCACTTTATCCCCTATTTCTTTCGAAACTGTATTAAATTTAGTCGCGTCCGGACATCCAACTTTTATTTCTGGGCTTGAAATATAAGGAGGGAGTTCATTCACAGCGTCTTTCAACGACTTTTTTACTTTAGTCAGATATACAAGCAATCGAAGACTAGCCATTGCGCCGTCATCATGCCCATAAAAATTATCTACGAAGAAAAAATGCCCACTAAGCTCCCCCCCAAACGGCGCATGCTCTTCCTTTACTTTCGCTTTGATAAATGAGTGCCCTGTGAGCCACATGATAGATCGTCCTCCTGCCTCCTTAATTACATCATCGACCTGCTTCGAACAAAGCACGTTATAAACGATTTTAGCGTTAGGAAGGGAAGATATTATGTCTTTTGCAAATAGTGAAACAAGTGTGTCATTCCATAACATACGTCCATCTTCATCAACCACCCCTATTCTATCTCCATCAGTGTCATATGCAAACCCCAAATCTGCTTTCTCCGAAACAACGCGCTTGCCTAGGCGTTCCAATACATCTTTCTCTGTTGGATCTGCTACCCCAACTGGAAACGTGGGGTCAGGAGTTGTATTTTGTTCGATAACTTCACATCCAGCTTCCCTTAAGATTGTTGGAAGAAACAGGCCTGTTGTTGCCGCACATGAGTCTACTACCACTTTGAAATGGCCCGTTTTATTTACTCTTCTTTTCAGATCTGCCTTATAGATTGGGAACACATCTTCCTTGATTACTTTGCCCACTTCACCCGTTGAATAGAAATCCCCACTTTTTACTAAATCTCTAAATTCAATAATTTCCGAAGTAACCATCGTTTCAGAAAAGCCAGTTCCAAATTTAAATCCATTAAATTCTTTTGGATTATGGGAGGCTGTAATCATTACCATTCCACGTGTCCTAAAATAATATTGTGCAAAATAGCAAATTTGAGAGAGCGTCATTCCGATGTCATATACAGTTACACCTGATTCAGTAAGCCCTTTCTCGAGAGCATCACGAAATGCGGGGCTGCTTTCGCGAGAATCAAAACCAACAACACAGTCTGTGACATTCCTTCGAAGGAGCCATGTAGCGTATCCTTTCCCAAGTATTTCCACTCTTTCTTCATCAAGATCTGGCCCAACAACGCCTCTCAAATCATAGCCTCTAAAAACGTTGTCCGGAATTTGTTTAGTCATAGTAGTTATCAATTAAAATTATTAAATGATTTCAGATTCATTATATCAAAGATAGTGACATGCAAGTATCTCAAGGGACTTACCGATACCATAAGGGTCGGCACTGGTTTTAGTATTTATTTCAATCTTAATAAGACTAGAGTAAAAGTTTGTGAGTTCATTTATTTTCCATTTTCTAGCTTGTCCAAGCACTTTGTATTTTTGCCATGGTGGAAGTTTGGAAGGAAGAACATCATTTGCTGCGAGCACCAATTGACGGATATGCCTAAATAACATAACAAAGATAAACATTTCGTCTTGTGAAGCGCAAATAATGCGAAGGCTTTCAATAAACGCAAGTTTATTCCCAGGATAACATTCGTCCAGAAGGCTAAAAATACTTTTGGAAGGCTTAGATTCGTATACCTTTGCTAAGTCTTTTAGCTTGAGCTGCCGAGCTTGTTTCCCGTCTTCAAAGTCTAGAAGTATGATTGATTTGTCAGCAGAGATGGATACTATTGCCTCATAGACAAGATCTTTTTTTGCTTTCGTAGATTTCTTAAAACTATATTTTTCAAGATTTTCCATACAGAAAA
>JBBQLR010000028.1:0-11230 GCA_038328135.1 Patescibacteria group bacterium
CCAAAAGAGCTTACTACCGTAACAACTTTTTCCAAGTATGTAGCTTTATCATTGTTTATCTTCCTTCCTATATTTGCATTTATTTTAGGGATGAGATATCAAACAATGTTGACAAATCAATCTCAGCCTATTTTTAGGAACACTACCCCAATTTTGGAGCCAATTACATGTACTCAAGAAATGAGAACATGTCCAGACGGATCGTTTGTAGGAAGAAGTGGACGAAACTGTGAGTTTGGAAAATGCATAGATCCCCAAAGAAAGGTTTTCTGTGGTGGGATTGCAGGAAAATTATGTCCAAGTGGATATTATTGTAAATATGACGGAACATTTCCCGATGCTGGGGGGACATGTATGAGATAATCATTGAAGAATGATCACATCTTCTTGTCTGTGTAGAAAAAATTCTTCCTTTATCCCTTATATTATCTATAAGGATGAAACGGTGTTTGAAGACTATGAAGGCACTGTTATTGGGAAATGTTCAACATGTGGATTGTTAAAAACTATTCCTCCTCTCCACTCAAAAAAATTTAATCCTACCATTACGAAATTCAAGGAATACGAAAGCTTACGAGAAGAATTTGAACTTTTGTTTCAGCCAATCGTTAAAGCAGTTAAGAAACATTTTCCTCAGAATGGATCTATTTTGGATGTTGGGTGTTCTTCCGGCATTTTGCTCTCCCTCTTGGAAAAAGAAGGTTGTGGAGTGACTGGTTTAGAACCAAATAAGGATGCATTTAAAATCGCACATCAAAAATTAGGAGATAATATAATTCACGGAACTATAAACGATATTCCTGAAGGAGAAACGTATGATTGTATAATCTATAATCATGTCCTTGAACATATTGAAAATATTTCTCAGGAATTTTTAGCAATCAAAAAAAGACTTAATAAAAATGGACTTCTCATTATCGGAGTACCAAACAGAGATAACGCTATTTTCAAAATAAGAGGTAAGTATTGGGAGTATCTTTTGCCTAACGAGCATGTGTGGCATTTTAGCACTCATTATCTTTCGGACTTTCTCGATAGGGAAGGATTCAAAGTTCTTACAACTCAATTTTTCAACGATAAAAGAAGAGACTATCTAATGATTAAGCGCATATATTTTTCTTTTCTCTCTTTATTAAATATTATTTTCAGGACAGGCGAAGCTGTACTCATTATCTCGCAGATGAAGTAGGGTAGTACCGTATAATGACGACACATATGTTTGATAAAAGTTTGGCCATTGTTGACGTGGAAACGACTGGCATGAGCGCGCATCATAACCGCATAATTGAGATTGCCATAATCCGTGTTGAAGGAAATAAAATAGTTGACTCATTTACAACACTCATCAATCCACAAACATATATTCCATCATTCATCACACATCTCACTGGGATCTCGAATGAAAATGTAGAAAGTGCACCTTTATTCACAGAAGTAAAACATAAAGTGAAAAAATTTTTAAAAGGAGCAACATTTGTCGCCCACAATGTTTGGTTTGACTATTCATTCATCAAGTCTGAATTTGATCGGGCAGATGTTCTTTTTGAATCAAAAAAATGTTGCACTGTTCGTTTATCAAGAAGACTATATCCTCAATTTAAATCTCATAGCTTAGAAAGCGTAATACAACGGTTTGGGTTTACCTACAAAAACCGCCATCGTGCCTATGATGATGCCCATATTTTGTGGCAGTTCTTGAAAAAAATAAAAAAAGAAATACCTGCGCCACTCGTGAACGATACGTGGGAGTTCCTAACTCAGGAACCCCTAATTAAGATGAAGAAATAGCAGGCTAACTGTTTGGTGGAGATGCCGGGAATTGAACCCGGATCTGAGGAAACACTTTTACAAAGGTTTAGTGAGGGATAGGATATTTTTAACGCATGCTTGGAGCAGGAGAATAAACAAACCTCTCCAAACAGCCAATTTAAAGGTTGTCTGATCCCTACCAGATTGGGAATGGTAGTTCACATATTCCGGTTGGTTAACCTCTTTTTCTTCGCAAGCCGGACATATCGAAAAAAAGAGGACTCATGAAAGCATTTTATGCAAGAGCATATGCTTGTTGACTTGATCCGAAGATCATGTCAGAAGCAAAAGCTTTCAATTCGTCAGCTGCTGAAAATGATTTAGCAATTGTTGTTTTTTGTTATTTCTTGATCCCGATAAATCGGGACCAACGCATAGCTACGCCCTCACCTTTTGTAAATGTGCAGATTCCCCATCGATTCCTGTCATCCCCAATTGAAGCCTCTATTATACCATTTTTAAGTACTTTTGGACCCCTAAGATGAGATAATAGAGAAATATGTATGACACAGATGCATTCTTGGTTTCAAATTTTTTCAATATTTTATATGAAACCGGATTTGAGACATTAAGCCCCCACGAACGAGAAGCTTATGTGTTACTTGTGGAGGGAAAGAAAATTATTATCACCGATTCTCGGTATGAGGGGGAAAAACATAGTGGCGACTCCGAGTTATATATACTCAAACAAAATGAGCGGGCGATAGATGCAATACAAAAAATCTGTAGCGAGAATAAGGTAGTAACGCTTGGATGTGAAGGAGACAACTTGAAATGGAATGAGATGCAAGCACTGCAAAAGACGGGTATGAAATTAGTATCACTTACCGGTGTGTTTTCACCCAAACGATCAATAAAAACAGAAGAGGAACTATTTGCGATTAAACAAGCATGCCATATTGGGGATCTTGTTTTGAAAGATGTTACTCCATTTATTCACCCCGGACAAACAGAAAAAGAAATCGCGTGGTATATCGAACGGTCGATTCGTGAGGGATATTCCAGTGAAATTGCATTTGATCCAATAGTAGCAGTAGATGAGCATGCAGCCATTCCCCATTACAATACCAAAAGGGGGCAGGGAGAAATAAAAGATGGATCGCTGCTTCTCATTGATTTTGGGGTGAAGTCACATAATTATTGTTCAGATATTACGCGAATGGTTGGAGTGGGGAATGTTCCTGAAGAAGTGATAAAAACATATAAAAATCTCCTTTCAGTTCAGAAGAAAACGATAGAACAAATAGCAAAAGCTACAGAATTAAAGGATATTGATCTATTTTGTCGCGAAGAGCTCCAAAAACTCGGATTGCCTAATTTCAGTCATTCAACTGGTCATGGGGTAGGGCTTGAAGTTCATGAATTTCCCCGCGTAAGCATGGTCTCCAAAGATGTAAAAAAGGCGGGCTACGTATTCACCATTGAACCGGGAGTGTATTATCCAAATAAATGGGGTATGCGGATTGAAGACACTGTTGCTATTTTGGATCAAGGGGAGTTTGAGGTGTTGACTCGCTTTCCGAAGGATTTGATTCTTGTGTAGAATTTTTTACTTCTTCTTCAGGCAAGTCCTGGCTCATCTCAAGTGTTTTGGTATTTTCCTCTTCCTTTTTCTTGACATCAACAAACTCTTCCGTCTCTTCTGATTTTCTTTTTAATTTCTCGGTTATTTCTTTTTCCTTATCCATATCATGTTTCACTGTTTTTGCTGCTTCGATTTTTGCCTTCAAATAGACAACAAGTTCTTCACCCTTAAGGCTATTGATAAGGAATATTGGGAGAATATATGCCAAATCATCAACTCCTTCTTGGCGAAGTTTATCGTCCGCGGAAAGCAATTTATTGAGCGTATTGGTGATAAAGACGATATCCTGTTCCACCCATTGATCTCTTGATGTGATGTTTTCAGATGTAGGAACCTCACCCTTTTCATATTGTTGTGTCCACATCTTCTTCACTTCTTCGTAGTCTTCAATGGAAACATTAGGAGGAATAGTTACTGATTGTTCGATTGTTTTTTCCGGTTCTGCAACGAGTGGAGTTTGTGTTTCAATAACCCGAGTTACATCCTCTTCGCTCATCTTTTCTTTTTCTGCGACAATTTTCTTTACTTCTTTATTATTTTTGATTGTCGTTGAGAATGCTTTAATGATTAATTGAACGGTTTCGGATGCTATTCCCGTTTCTTTAACAATGTTGCTGAATATTTGTGAAGGTGCTTGGGAAATATTTACTTTATATGAGGAGAGAACTGATTTAACCTGTTCGGCCGGCGCTTGCGAGGATTGTACTATTTCTTGTATGGCGGTCGAGGTTGATGAGACGGCGTTTACAACAGAAGTATTAATCGATGTGGTTTTTCTGTCAATCGCGGAAACGATGGACTGCACAGTTTCCTTTGCGATATTTGTCTCTTTTACGATTGAGGAAATTCTTTGGTCTGGAGCTTGTGCGATATTTGTTTTATAGGAGGTGAGGACCGATTGTATTTGTGAAACCGGAGCTTGGGTTGTCTGTGCGATATTTTGGACGACCGATGAGTTGGAAGAAAGAGTGACTTGTATGGATGGTGCGGCGTGAGGAACGGTGCTTAATAGTTCCACTTTTCGTGTATTCATTTCCGTTTTAGAAGAGGAAATAGATGAAAGTATCTGTCGTGCGACTTTATCTTCTTTTATCGTTCTATTGAAAAGCTCAGTTCGTATATTCATAAACTTCTGTCTCTCAGCTGGAGTAGACGCCTTAGTTGGTTGAGACAACATGTCGATATTCTTTCGTACGGTTTCATTTGTCTGTTTATTTGTTTCAAATCGGGCAACATCCGTGATTTTGTTCATGGAGAGATTGAGCGACTTTGTAATATCTTCAGTTTTAGTCTGTTTGATTTCGGAGAGTGTTTCCATCTTTATCTTCATTGAGGTCTCTACATCACGACTTGTCTTCATGGAAGTACTATTGAACGAATGAGATGCGGAAGGTGTATGGGTTGGTTGAGGACCGCCACCAGGAGGAGGTGCAAGTCTATCATACATAGACATCAATACATTCTTCATCGCCATGATTCCGTCACAACAATAATCCCGGAAAATACGCAAAAGCCACCATGGGAAAAATATGACTGCCCACAACATAATGAGGGAAATAACATACTCTGCAAATGTATCAACATAATTACCATTATTAAAAATTCCTATTTTCTGAAATGCAATTTGAGCTGGTCCTCCATACACTATGTTTATTCCTGTTGGGTAAATATACCCAGCGGCACTTGTCGTACGGGAGAAGTCAAACGGAAACGGAATGCCACTTTGCCATATCTTTGTGAGAGCTCCAAGAAAGAGGGCGAAAAGAGGGCCATAGAAAACCCATTGTGCAAACGTCCCAATCCAAATCCATCCCACGTTTCGGATAAAGACAAAAGGCATGAGCAGCGCGAGGAACGGAGCGGCAAAAAGGAGAAACCAAAGGAGTATCTTTCGCAACAAAATCATAATAGCCATCACATAATATGTGATGTTGGTTATTTTCATAAGAACAATCTCGCTTTTGACAGCTTCCTGGACTTTATAGTTCAGGTCTCGACATCCCACAAATAGAGCATAGCTCGCTTCCTTGCTTTCCACTCCGGCAAAATAGATATTAAATAGTTTATTTCCTCCCAACGTTTCAATAAAAAATTTCATAAGGACTTCCGAAAGTTGTATGAAGGTCATGATAATTGCATACGAGAAAACAATGTACAGGAGGCCTGCGCCAATCTTGTAAATAATGGGCCAAATCTGCAACTTGAGCTGGAAATCAGCCCGTTGACCCACAATATATCCAAGACCAAGCAAAGCAGCAACAACGAGAAAGAGGAAGAGGGTGATGCTTTGAGTGATGCTCCATATTTGACGTATCGCGGGATGTTGGTCAATTGCGCTTTTTGTCATTACCCAATACAAGAACTGTCTCGCTCGCTCATTTGACTTTCCTTGAGTCGTTACCTCTTCATCAAGCGCCCAATAATGGTTTGTGAGGGGATTTGAAAGAAACTCGTTATAATCCGAGACACATTTTTCCCCCTGATATTGAGATTGAGATTGTGCATTTTTTTCATATACCTTATCCATACCGTTTGGACAAAATCCTTGTTTTGGGTCCGTACCACAGGGAAGAGGGATAGCTACATTTACGGGTGCAGGAGTTGGATCCAAGGCCAATACAGAGGTGACAAAAACCAGAGAGAATAAAACAATACCAACAAAACCGGCCAACTTCTTTGCCATACTTTTATAGTACTGGAATAGCAGATGGTTGACAATACATAATGAATTACTATATAGTTTATATATATGAAAAAGATATTTTCGTTTCTATCCGTGCTAGTTGTTACTAGCTTTTTATTTGCTGGATCAGTTAATGCCACACTTGCCCCTGGGTATATTAGCGGCTGCTTATCTGCACCTGGTTGGACTCCATCGCATGCAGCAGTACTTACTATAAAACAAGGAGATAAGCTCAAAGCCGCTCCTAATAAAGAAACATGGGTATTTGTCTGTATTACGAGAGGAACGGAGCCTACATACTGTACAGCAGGTGGAACTGGAGAGGCGGACAATAGTCTCTTTAAGAGTATGGATAATTATAACAAACTCAAGTCGATGGTCGGAACAGGTGGGTATGTAGGAGGTGTCATCGAAGGCGCTGGTTATAGTACTCAAATGACTCCAAAAAAAACAAACAATGACGAAGCGAATGCTCAATTTGTTGGGGAAGTACAGTGGGGAGATGCCTATT
This sequence comes from Patescibacteria group bacterium, assembly GCA_038328135.1. Lineage (GTDB taxonomy): Bacteria > Patescibacteriota > Microgenomatia > UBA1406 > GWC2-37-13 > JAKBEU01. Next base: position 6,589 of record JBBQLR010000028.1, read on the forward strand.
ACCCGGGAGTTGTACATCAATGGTCTTGGGTTCAGGTAGCTCCGCCGGTAGAGAATGCAGGGGCAGGAGGAGCAGCCGGAGCTTTGCAACAAGGAACAACACCTTTTGATCAACTGGCAAAAGCGACGAAGGACTGTGCAAAAATTGCATGGGACCCTCGAGGTGTTGTTTTTGACACGAATACATTCCTTCCTGTGAAGGGAGTTGGACTTAAACTTCTTAAAAGAAACGATGTAATAAATACTTATGAAGTAGTACCGAGCGGTCTATTTGTCATCAATCCAGCTTCTACTAATCATCCTGGAGGAGAGAATGGGCAATATAGTTTTTTCGTTGATAGTGGATGGTATAAATTAACGCTTTTAAATACTGATAAAATTACTGTATTAACCGCAGCACAGTTGGATACCGCAACAAAATTAGGGATTGACAATATATATTCAGAAGACAAAGCGATTTATGAACAAATTGGAACAGTAAAAATTGCAAACATCCCAGTTGCCGTAACCGATCAAACTCGCCTCGTAAAAGATCTTACGATATTGGATAATGTGTCTCCTACCCTCGAAGGAGATGGTATTCGATTATTTGGACGAGTATCTCATCCAAAAACGAAGATGATAATCACAAAGAATATGATGGACGAAAATGGTATCACGAAACCATTCGTTTCGATAGATTATACAGATGGGCTGGGGGAATATAATAAACTTATTTCTCAGTCTGTGGACTCGCCAGAAACATTACTTTTTCAAAATGCGACTTTGACATTCGAACTGAATTCCTTTTATACAACGGGTGTTTTTGCACAAAAAAAGGATACGAATATTTTAGCCCGCTTATTTAACAGTGTCTGGGATGGTTTGTTCAAAAAGGCAAATGCAGCAATACTAACGAATACTATTGCTATAAAACCAATGCCAGCGTATTTAGAAGGCATCGCTTATGATTCAAAAGGGGTAGCAATACCAAAGGCGATTATTGGTCTGTATCCGTTTTTTAGTGAACAACCGTTTTACATGACTGTTGCGGATGAGAATGGACGCTATAAGATAGGATCGCAACATATTCCAAGTTTTCAATATGAACTACGGTACAGAAAACCGACAGGGGAAGTAATTGTGGTAGATACAACTACATTCGTCAAGCAGAATGCAAAGTTGTTCTTTGCCGAAGGAATAAAACCGTTTGTTGAAAAGAATACAACCGTTGTGGAAGATAAAAAAGTGCAAGATTACTTTGCCAATGTAACAACACCAATAGAGTTAAATTCACCCAATCAAGCGCAAAAAATCGGATCCAAAAATACAGGAGGATCGTCCTCTATGTCAAACACACAGGACACGGCTGGAAACCCTATCCAACAAACCGGTGGTGGGGCACTCGGACAAGGAACGCAGGGGGTAATTATGATTGTTGTTGTCATTATGATTCTTATTATGATTGGTGTTGGAGCTTTCATCATGATGAGGTCTAAACAACAGACTCCTCAATATTGACATTGTAAAGTGGTATAAGTATATTGATAGTATATGAATACTATCCTTAAAAGCATAACTATTTCTATTGTGGCTTTGTTATCTTCAACGTTAGTTTTTGCAGCAGATTCTCCACCTCCAGCAAATAGTGTGACACAAAAATGGTTTTGTTTGAAGCCCACAAATAGTGGGACGCATGATAGTAGCCTCACAGTTAAGGACGGAGTGACCTACGATACGACAAAACCAACATATGTGGTTGTGAAGGTGGCACTTGATGTTGGAGATACGAATCCTAGTGCAGATAATAGTGGAATGACAGCAGGAAGTGCATCACTAGACACTCACATCTTCAATAGCACTGACGGGCTCAATAAACTCGCATCGAAATTAGGTTTTACTGGAGGCGTTTCAAAAGGCTCAAATCCCACTTCTTCTTTTCCAGTTGAATGGTCAGATGATTTGTCTAAAACTAACGGTGGTGAACAAGCAAGAGCACATTTCTGGTATGGGATGCAGGAAGAGGCTCCAGTTCCAACGACAGCAGCAGTTCAAGGGAATCAAGGAGCTCAACAACAGGGAACAATCGACTGGGTAAAAAGTAAGGGGAAGGGAGCGGCTGATTGCGAATTCATTAGCTGGGACCCGTTCGGTTATGTTTTTGATGCCACAACACATGGGCCTATTTCCGGAGTATATGTACAGTTGTTGACAAGTCAGACTGCAGATGGAGTATATGCTCCAGTTCCCGTTGGAATCGGTACTGGAAAAGTATCAGCCAATCCTGTAATTACAAACAGTGATGGAAGCTATAAATTTTATGTGGATCCTGGGTTCTATAAACTTGCGTTAATTGGAGACGTAACAAAATCGGGTAAAAAATATACGATAGAGAAAAACATAAACAACATCAAGAACGGTTTCCGTGAGTATGGATATGAACAAGTATATATAGCAGAAACACCGGAAGTAATTCAGGAAGTTGCAGGGAAGGTAGAGAGAAGAGATATTGCAATAGAAACAATTGGAGCACCAGCTCCATTTTCTATAAATGGTCCAAAAATTCAGGAAATAATGATGCACTCTGCATTGCAGAACGGAGAACAGATGATCCGTTTTTCAGGTAGGGTCCAATTCATTCCTGTAGATTTAATTGCTCAGTATATGGACGACAACAACACAGTCGTGGAAGAGAAAAAATTTAGTTTAGCTCCAGGACATAAATATGTTCCTTTAAATTCTAATAATGACAGAAATTTTGATATATGGGTGAGTGCGAGTTCAACGGATGGTAAGGGAGTTCTCAAGAACCTTAAAGTAACATCAAAATTTAGTACAAAGCTTCAGTCGATGTCAGTTCCTCCTATGCCATCATATCTAGATGGGATAGCATTTGGGATAACAAGAGCTCCAGTAGTGAATGGCACTGTAGGGGTTTATCCAATGGGAAGTAATATTCCTGTTTATACTACGAGCACGGATAGTGTAGGTCACTTTGTCGTGACTTCAGAATGGATTCCTCCATTTTCCTATGAATTGCATTATACGACCACAGCTGGGGACGTGATTAAGGTGAGTACGACAGACTATTTAAAACAAAATGAGAAATATTTAAAAGATCATTCCATTCAGTCTTATTCAGGCGTCATAACGGATGCTAATGGAAAACCAAAGAATTTAAAAGATGATGTGAGCAAAGTAAAACCTCAAAATGTGCCAGAGCCAACATCAATTGAATCGGCACAAAGCTTTATTTCAAGAACACCAGTAATAATGATGTTTGTTTTAGTTATCATGATGCTGCTTATGATAGGAGTGGGAGCATTTGTTGTGATGAAGTCAAAGCAGAATCAACTACCTCCTCAGATGCAATGATATAAAAGGGAAGATGAGGTTTTAAGGTTCCATATCCTGCAATATTTCTTTTGCATGGTTGAATACGTCTACCTTAAGATATTCCTTTTGAATGGTTTGATCTGGGCCAATAAGAAAGCTTACTCGTTTCACTCCTTCAAACGTCTTACCCATAAACTTTTTCTCCCCCCACGCGCCATAGGCCTTAATGACATCTGTTGACTCATCACTGAGAAGAATAAAAGATAATTTGTATTTCTCTGCAAATTTTTTATGAGATGCAACACTGTCTTTGGATATACCAATGACGATTACATTTTTTTCTTTGTACAGTCCTGCGATATCACGAAATCCACACGCTTCCTTAGTGCAACCTGGAGTGTCGTCTTTGGGATAAAAATAAACGATAATCCATTTTCCAACATAGTCCTTCAACGAATGATTTACTCCAAATTGATCAGGAAGTGTAAAATCAGGAGCTTTTTTCATGTTTATGATGTTGTTGTTTTGGTTTATGCTCGACATGTTTTTTTGGTGAATTTTCAAAAGTATATTTTTGCTTCTGTGAAAGGTAGAATATCCCTCCTGCAGCTGCTATAAAACCAACCGCAACCATAACCGCTGTATTTCCTGAATCTGTTGAGCCAGTAACAGGAAGGGCAGATGGAACCGGGCAAACGCAACTGTTTATTTCAGGGCACGCTGTTCTGCGACAATATCCACTCGTTTGTCCAGAAACGATATAACAAGGCATATCTGAGGGGCATTGACTGTTTGCTGTGCATGAAGTTCCACATGATGGGCCGGTAGTAGGAGTTGGTCCAACAGTAGGTGTTGGGCTTGTGTCTGGAATCCACAACGAACAGATTTCGGTTTCTCCTGAACTGGTATCTGTTATTGTAAAGACAACTGTTGCAAACACTCCTGTTCCAGAGTATCCGGGGCTATTTGTTCCTGTAAGAAGCACTTTGCCAGCTCCATACGTTGTTGTGTCGGCCACAACTGCACTCATAGCAGCTCCAGCTGTTGTACTAACATAAGTAAGAACGGTTGTGTCAAATGTAAGGCCGGTTTGAACTGAGGTCACTGCTGCACCTTCTGTATTAATGTTGATGGTAAATGTAATATTCTGACCTCTTTGAAGCGCACCGGTTGGAGGAACGAGATCAAATGTAGTAGCAAAAACCGAACTTGAAGATAAAAAAAGAAAAACAAAGAACGAAAAAAGTAAACCAAGATAACGATTTTTATTCATAGGATATACCATACTATAGTATTATTTTCCTAGTAGTGCAAGAACATTTGTTAGA
>JBBQLR010000029.1:0-10828 GCA_038328135.1 Patescibacteria group bacterium
TTATTAAGGGTCTCATAACATTTATCAGGATTGGCTAGAAGCTTCGATTCGGCGGCAATGAGCTGATCTATCATTTCGCTTGATTTCTCTCCAAAAAGCTGCGAAAACCACCGTATCGATTCCCTATTTTGTTCAAGCGGAGTAAAGTCATATGTTCCATTTGCCTCACAGCTCATCACAATGTCTCTCACAAACGTTTTTATTCCCGATTCTGTAGCTCGCGAATCAAAGTACTTTTTATAAAGTTCCTTCACTTCCACATCCGTGATATTTTGCTCAGTTATCCTCAAAAAAGGTTTAAGAGCTTCCATTCTTTGTTTATTTGCATCTGCATTAAAACAAGTTTGAACTGCATCGCTCCATGTCTTATATTTTTCTTCAAATGGTTGTTGTTTGTTTATTTCCACAGCCTTGCGTTCACGGAGGGAGGCCTCTTCAAAAAGAGTATAATTTCTATCTGAAAATTTTGAAACCGTTTCATTTTTTAGGAGTGGAGCTTCAGTAGGTTTTGTTGGGTCCAAAAATGACTGATCTTTAAGAAGAATTCGAGCCTGCACGGCGGGCATTTCGAGGCGAGGTCGCATTTCGGTCTCAACCGATCGCGGGGGGGAGGAAACTTCTGTCATCCTTCCATTGTATATCTTAGATATGCTCTTGCAAAGCGAATCGCAGAGAAAAATGCAAATACCACTCCCCTCCACCCATCTCGAATCCCCTTGTGGCGAATAACGAGAGAAAAAAATGTAATGATTGGTTTCATGATAACCCAGTCAAGGAATTGCCTCATTTTTTGCACTATACTTTCGGCTTTCGACTTTCGACTTTCGACTCGAAGATCTTCCACAAGATGATCAATATATCTGCTATTCCTCTCCAAATAGCGTTTAAAAGTGGGCGAGTCCTTATGGATGAGTGGGTTTGCCAGCCACCCTGTTTTCCCTTCAACCGCCATCAATTCATGGATATCTTTACATGGAAGGTGTGCTTTTCCCTTTCGAATAAGGCGAATCACGCCATCTGGATACACCCCCCCGGAGCGGAGATACCCTCCAAGAAAGTAATTAAGGCGGGGAATAAAGAATGCATTATACAGTGAGTCCGATGAAGAAGCGGAACAGGTGGCGGAGGAGGAAGGGGATCCCAACGCGGGCGGACTCTCGCTTCGCGAGGCAGCGCCGGTGGGAGGGAATCCTCCGGCAGAATCTGGAAACCGACCTTGAACTAATTCTTTATGCCTCTCAAACAACTTTCTTTCCTTCAAATTCCCTTGATATTGGTTTATTTGATTATTTGTCATTTGTAGTATTGATTTTATTTCCTCTGCAAGCTCAACCGTCACCCGCTCATCAGCATCAAGCTGTAAAATCCACTCACCCGTACATGCATCTATCGCCTTTTGCTTATTTATATGGAACATTCGTTCGTTTTGAGTGCGAATTACGGTAGCTCCAGCCTTAAGAGCCAATTCAGGGGTTTTATCTGTCGAAGAGCCATCCACCACCATAATCTCATCCACCAAGCCCGTGCAAGATTCAATGCAGGCAGTGATGTTCTCTTCCTCGTTATAGGTTGCTAGCGCAAGGGAAATATGCATAAATGTATATGTATAGTATATAATACTCTCATGTTAAAAATAGTACATGCTCCCCACGCCATCCTCACAAAAGAGGTTCGTGAGGTGAAGAAAATTGATAAGAAAATAAAAGAACTTGTGTATGATATGGAAGAAACGCTCATTGAACAGATTGATCCGCAAGGAGTTGGCCTAGCCGCACCTCAAATTAACGAAGATCTTGCTATTTTCATAATTAAACCCACACTCAAGGCTAAGACATTAGTTTTCATCAATCCCAAGATTCTTGAGGTAGTCGGTAGTCGCAAGTCGATAGTCGATAGTAACAAACAGCCCACGACTAGCGACCAACGACCAACGACCCAGGAAAAAGACGAGGACATCAAACTCGAAGGGTGCCTTTCTATCCCACGTATCTGGGGGCCAGTCACTCGAAATTCAAAGGTATTGCTTGAGTACCAGGATTTGACCGGGCAAATGCATACCGAGTGGTTTACTGGCTTCAAATCAGTCATCATTCAGCATGAAATGGATCATTTGCAAGGTATTCTCTTCACGCAGCGCGTCCTTGAACAAAAGGGCAAGCTTTATCAAGAAAAGGATGGCGAACTAGAAAAAATAGAGGGATAAGAAGTAATTATTCTTTTGAGGCTGTTTTTTTGGCTTTAGCCTTAGCGACTTTAGTTCCTTTTGCCGCATATGCAGCCTTCTTTGCTGTTACCCCTGCTTCAAGAGAAGCTAATTTTACGAATGGTTGTACTCCATCAACAATATCTTTCTTTATTCTTTTTATACATTTAGTACAAAGTCGTACTTGTTTTTCAACATCCCCCACCATGATTTTTACTCGTTGCAGGTTTGGAGCAAATGCTTTTGCTGTTTTTGGAGCTCGTTTCTTCCATCGTCCTCCAGCCACACCTCTATGATGTGTATGGGAACGGCCCATTAATATACCTTTTCCGCAGTGAAAACAAACATTTTTCATAAGATTTAAGAATTTATGATATCATAGACACAGCGCAATTACAACAACTATTTGCTAGATTCACATTCACCTATGATATTATCTCTTTTTTCTAATCCAATTAGCTTCATTTTTTATATCATTTCCCTCTTTATCGCGCTTTCCGTCCATGAAGCTTCCCACGCGCTCGCTGCAGATAAGCTGGGCGATCCTACTCCTCGGCTTGACGGCCGCATTACGCTAGACCCTCGTGCTCATATTGACCTTTCAGGGCTCCTATTCTTGCTATTCTTTGGATTCGGGTGGGGTAAGCCGGTTATGTTTGACCCGTTCAACCTTAAAAACCCTCGAAAAGATGCCGCACTTATCTCTTTAGCTGGCCCCGCATCAAATATAGCCTTGGCGTTGTGTCTATCCCTTATCCTCAGATCGTTCAATTTATTTAATATTCCCCTCCTTTCGACTATAGGCTATCTTTTATTCTATCCACTTATCACCATCAACCTTACTCTAGGTATCTTTAATCTCCTTCCTATCCATCCTCTTGACGGATTCAAGATTGTCGGTGGCATCCTCTCTCCCGATCAAGCTGCAGATTGGTTCCAATTGCAACGCTATGGTATGATCTTTTTACTTCTCCTTATCATTCCCCTTGGTTCACGGTCTATGTTGGACGTAATATTGCAGCCTATCTTGAGGTTTGTGGTACCCCTATTTGTACCTTCACTTTGAGATGGAGGCACTGTATAATATCTTTTTGTACGCCCTGATAGTTTAGTGGTAAAACAAGCCCTTGGTAAGGGCTAGAGTGTGGGTCCGATTCCCACTCAGGGCTCACTAGAATCTCTTGCTGAATGATTAGTGTAGCTAGAGATTCTGTGCCCGCCGTGAACGAGTATTCAATTGCGAAGACGTAGACTTCGAATTGAACACGAGTGAAGGAGGGCTCGTTATTTTCACACCCAATGACTAGATTAAATGCCCAACAAATGCGCACAGCCTCAGAAAGTGAGGCTAAGGAGGCTACCCTCACAGTCCGCAACCCTCTCTACCTAATTTTAGAGAATGTTTATGATACGTACAATATTGGAGGCTTGTTCCGCCTTGCTGATGGCCTCAATGTGCAAAAGATGTATTTATGCGGACAGATGGAAAAGCCTCCCCATACGCGCATTGAGAAGGCTTCTATTGGCACCTACAAAATCGTGCCATGGGCTTACTTTCCCTCGGTGGCTGAGGCCATAAGTGATATACACACACATTGTCATTCCCGCGGAGGCGGGAATCTATATAATATGGATCCCCGGGTCAAGCCCGAGGATGACAGAGATAAGTTACTCGTCATTGCAATCGAGCAAGACGCGCGCTCCATCCCCTACACTCAAATCCCGTACACCTCTCCCACAGCCTTAATCGTAGGAAATGAAACATATGGAGTTCTCCCGGATACTCTTAAATTAGCTGCTCAGATCGCAGAAATCCCTATGTGGGGCATCAACAAAAGTCTCAATGTTATCGTTTCAGCTGCCATAGTATCATTCGAGGTAATGCGACAACTCAAAGCCAAATAACTCCATTTAACCTATAGTTGACAAACTATATACCTTATAGTATAATTGCGGTACTTATGAAAAAAATATTTATTGCGCTAGTAACCGTCCTTTCATTTATATCTCTTGTTCCATCTGTTTTTGCACAGTATGGACAGTACGGACAGTACACTCCAAACACCCCATCACAATCTATCCTTATTGATAAACAAGTAGGACGACCAAGCACCACAACCAAAGGAGGAATCGTAAACTATGATTATGTAGACAACCTTACCCCTTCAGACGCTCGTTTTAAGCCTGGAGATATAGTAATGTTCAAATTGAGAATTAAGAACACCTCTAATACAACTTTAACTGGAGTAACTGTTACAGACTCAGTTCCCTCATATGTTGAGCCAATCGAGGGACCTGGAGGTTACAATAGTTCCACACGTATACTCTCAGTTGATGCTGGCAATTTTGCACCTGACGAAGAAAAAACATATTTTATAAAAATGCAAATAGGCGGACAAAATAGCCTTCCAAGCGATAAGGGCCTTATGTGTATAACAAATTCAGCAAGAGCTTATAACAGCATAGTTTCAAGTAACGATACTGCGCAGTTCTGTGTCGAAAAGCAAGTAATTGGGGTAAAGGCAGCCCCTAAGGCTGGGCCAGAGATGAATATACTCCTTATTGCCGGACAATTGGGAATACTAGGTCTTGGAATCAAGCTCAAGAAAAAAGCTATATAACTCTTTCATTAAATCATATAGGCTCTCTGTAAAAAGAGGGCCTATTTTTTTATTGTAATGATATAAAGGAAAGAGGTACCTCAGCCACTTGTCCGTCTATTGACACACGTACCAATGATTGAATAGTTTCTATTCTTATTATCTCAATAGATTGATCGTTAGGGGCACAAATTGGTTGCCCTGTTGCATTAAACAAGGCAAAATGATTTTGTCCTTGCGTAACAAACATATATCTTTCTTTTCCCCCCTTTGGTAACAACACTTCACGAATCTCAAATTCCATTGCATTGCTCAATGATATCGTTTGTCTGAGATTTGTACTGTTGTACACTGATGTATCAACTTGACGAGTAACATAAAATGACGAGCTCCAAGCTGGGTCCTGAAGATGAACTAGCGTTGCAGCATTTTGTGCATATTCAGTTACTTTCATATAATCATCCACTGTCTTTTTATGCGCTTCAAACCACTCATCAGTGTACCTATCGATATTAAATGAGGCTGGCGTCGTTCCAAATATACCTTGCTTTAAGAGGCGCATTTTAATTTCAAATTGCTCTTCTGTGAAATGTGCCCCAAATATCTCTTTTTGTTCTAGAGCATAGATAAAAGAAGTACTTTGTGCATCATCATGTATAGTGGACGGGAGACCGAATGTACGAACGTACGTATCTAATATAAGCTTTTTTATCTTATCTTCTTCACTGACAGATTTGCCTTCCACACTTTCCATTTTTGTATTTAGGTTGGTAATGCGTGCAGAAGTTTCTTTGTCATACCCCAATAGTTCTGTTGCAATACGAATAGCCAATCGGTTTGTAGCGTGAGGAATCACTTCGTCGTTTATAAGAGAATCATAACGAATGGTATACTTTTCATCCTGAGCTTTTGAAAATTTCACTTCACGCATAAGAGTTTTAATAAGATCGTATGTTTTCTCAGGACTTTTTATTGCCTTTAATAGCGCAGTATGCATCTGTTGTTGTGATTTCTGTGTCCCAATATAGTACCTTTTTGTTTGTTTCTCCAGAAGGCTTACCTGTGTTTCCACATCAGGTAACGACAGATACCAGAGATGGTTGCCCCCATCCCCCTCTATCATCCTTCGTCTTGCAATTGTTTGCACAATTCGTTCTTCAGAATCTGGTAATCCCAACATAACCGTTCTCATATCGGGGAATGAGCCGTCTGGTTTTTCAAAGTTCACCCCCAAGGCAGCGCTTCCTGATGAAATAAGAACCTTTATCATACCCTGCGCAAGCTCGCCTCTATACTCATCAAGCTGTTTTAAATAGTTTTTTTCATCCTGAATATCTCCTCCCGAAGGTTTGGCAGGTAAAAGCCTTACTATATCTTCTCCATAGATACTTTTCATATATTCAAATGTTTTCATTGCGCTCTCTAATCCATTAAAATCAACAATAAGCGCTGGTCTCTCATCTTTTTTAATGTCTAGACTAAGCTTTTCATACATTTTTGTATTGAATTCGAAAAGTTGAGGTTGTGGAAAAGCTTTCATTTCAGGAGTTGAGATGGTATATGTCTCACAACCTGTGATTCGCTTAAGGAATTTCGCAAATGAGCCTTTTTTCATCACTTGTTCTTTTTGATCAGGATACATAAGTGTGCCAGAAAGCGCAACCAGCTTATCTCCTACTGCCTCCACAAAACTGGGATATGTTGCCGTTTTATATGCAGTTTCACGTTTAATAGGCTCAAATAGACCAGTAATAGCCAATACTGCCGACTGGGCGGTTGGGGTATATTTATGTTCAGAAAGGAGCTCATCAATATATGCGTCTCGAATTATCACTTTGCCTGCTTTCTCAGTAAATATTTTTTCTCTTAATTTTACAAACTTTGCTATTTCATCTCCCACGCTCTGTATATAGTCTTTTCTTGAAATCTGCGCCTCATCTCCCGCTTCCCCTTCTCCAAGACTTTTTCCACCAGGTACGTTGTGAACCATTTCTTCTTTTAGTTTATGTGTAAACCTATCTTTCTGTTTACCCTCCATATGGATGTCAATTGATTCTAATATAATGTCAACACCCGCATAAAATGAACGAGAATATGATGATTCATTATTTTTATCTATTCTATGAATCTGAATCGAGTCGAGTTTTTTCCTCGCATCATCCGTGAGTTCATATCCTCCACCTGAAGCAGTTACGTCTGTTTCCTTGATTTCTTGAGCAACAATGTAGTGTATAAGCCATTTAGATACTCCTGTCTTTATATCCTCTTCTCCTATAGCTTCGGACCTACCTGTTTGTGAGTACGGAGTGCCTTTATCATAGGCCACGTGAGCCTCATCCATAAATATCTTCGGGCACTTTTCTTTGAATTGTTCTGGATCATCCATCCACTTAAACACAAGATCCTTCTCTTCCCCAATGTAAATATCGATTGCTCGTTCTGCATCTGTGTCTCTATCTATCAATAACATATTTCCGTTTCCTCCTTGAGTATATTGTTGCCAAAAGTTGTTTTTCTGTTTTTCTCTCGTTTCTTCTGAAATAGCCCCAGTCAAGAACACATCTTTTGTCATCTGCATGGACAGATCTTCTATAGGAACTTCATTTTCACCTGTTTCCGCGTTACCAACGGCATTTAGTTTTACTTTATCTTTAAAACAAGGAATTGTGCTGCTCATTACATCCGCAAGCCGCCTGGTATTGTGCCGCAATTCATCTACTAAAATGCCGTTCGCAGAGCCCAAAACCACCTTTCCATTCTTATTAGTAGCTGCTTCAACTAAAGCGGTGATGGGTAAAATAACGGTGCTTTTACCTTCACCCGTACCAATATGGAGGTGCTGTGCAGCAGTTTCATTCACAGCGCGCAATACCCCCTCAATTTGCCGTTGTTCTTTGGAGCTATCAAATGCAGTAAGAGACCCTTTATCAGCCTTGTAGAGCTCTTTATTCTGAGCGAATAAAAACCCTGTGAGTGCTATCTGGTATGCTTCTTTAGCTGCATCTTGTTCTGTACCTGTTTCCTTCTTCTCTTCAAACGTTTCCCTGGCTTTTGATACACTTTCTATCAAAGTGTTTTTTTCAGGAGCTTTTTCCCATTCTTTCAGGTATACATCTACCCCGGTTTTCATCCGGCCTATTTTAGCCTCACGAGCCTGTATCTCAACCGATTCACCACTTAACTTTTCAGCCGTCCTTTGACTTAAAAACAATAGATTACTAAGAATCGGCTGTAATACGGTTCGCGTGCTTTTATATATTTCTACACCCTGTGGTGTTTCTCCAGGCAACATATATATATAATACCCTAAATGAGCTTCAAAATATAGTATATGAGTAGATATATTATAGGTAACTATGTAATTACAAATGTACTTGACAATTGCAATATTCCTGTTATACTATAGGTATTATCATTATTTTTTTATATAAAGTAATATGAGTGAAACAGTTTCAAGAGTGCAAACAATTAGGGTGGGTCCGGGATTGCACATTAGCTCAGAAGTTGTTTTGGCTGCTGTTGGGGTGTCTACTTTATTAGCACTTCCTGCTTGTACTCGAGCCGCTTCAACTCCAAATACATCCGTTGATCTGCAGGAAACTGCAACTCCAACCGCTACGCTTACGCCCACATTAACTCCTGATGCTGTTAAGCAGAGTGTCGCAGCGACGCTAGAGGCAATAAAAAAAAAGCAACAAATAGCTACTCAAGTTACTGCAACGGTAGCTGCACTACAACTATCAGAATCTCCTACGGCTACTGTTCAAGCCATTACTAAAGCTCCTCAAAAAAATGCAACTCCAACCGCTACGCTTATGCCCACAGCTACGCTTACGCTCACAGCCGAGCCTACTGGTGTTGCAACAGCGACAGAAACAAGAAACACAGCTCAAACTGAGGCATTCAAAGGATACGCTCCTGAAAAAGCACTGCTTGATGCATCTCAAAATTTGTCAAATAAGACTCATGAAGATGTCCGAACACTCTACCGAGAGTATATGGCTTTATTCCAGAGCATGCCTGATATGGCTAATGTTGCCACATCTTCTGACGCAGCACTCATGCCCACTCGTGAATCAGCTCATAATTTGACAGAGAAAACATATCGTACAACAACAGATGCAGGTGGATTTACTTTCCTTTCAGCCTCTGAAGCAGTTGTCAATATTGATGGTACTTCCTTAAAGTTTGATTTTAAACCAGAAAATAACAGACTCATCTTTGTCATGGGAGATACTAATGGAGTTACGCAAAAAAATGTAACTATTGAACAGTATCCTCAAGGCCATGGATATACTGCAAATGCCACACCTGATGCGTTCCAAAAAGGAATGCTCAAATCTTCAGATAAGTCAATCTATGATGTATGGTTGGCTGACCAAGTTATGCAATCAGTTAAGGGTGGATCAAACCAAGGAATTGGTGTTGAGAAAACCGTAACGATTGACTTCATTGATCCAAAAACCAACAAAGTAACTGAGTTCGTTTACGACGTAACAGCAAAAACGTGGACGAAAGACGGTGTAGCAGTAGGCCCTAAGTCTGCAACAGCTCTTACTCCAGAAACAGTAACCCCTGCAGCTCCAGTAACCGAAGCGCAAGCTATGGAAGCAGCTATAAAGAATTTGGAAAAAGTATACGGATTGTCAGAAAGTGATGCAAAAACACTTTTTGAATCAGTCTACAATACATTACCAAGTGATATGCCATTTATGGCAAAACCTGCAGAAGGGCTATTTCCAAATACGCTAAACGGAAAGAATTTAATGACAGAACCTAGTAAAAATAAAAATAATCCAACTGAAATTTTAAACGCTGCAGAACATGGTTTCGAAACATATTCTGGAGGATGGTTCTTTGGAATAATCGATGGAAAGTGGGATCTCCAACTCCCTTCACAGGCAAATACAGCTTATAACGTGTACTTTGTCGGAAAAACAAGTGACGCAGGACCAATAGATAAGAATACGAACATCGGCGCTTATGACTACATGCCAAAATACAACTATGTCGTCGGAGCATCACCAGACAAAGGTCAAGAATCTAAATATGATGGTAGAAAAGTCCTTGATCCAGTATGGGTCGCAGATGGTATAGCACAGGCAAAACTCGTCAATCCAAACACAACAACCGTTGTAGATGTCTTTGTCGACTGTGAAACTGGAAAGGTTGTTAAGTATTCTTATGACCTAACCACGGGGACATGGACTAAAATTGAGTCTACCCTCCCACTCAAGTAACTCCAGAATTAGTGGATAACAAGCCTTCCTTATTGGAAGGCTTGTTTTTTATAGAGAATATATACGTCTGGTGCAAAATATGCATTTCCAGGAACCATGTATGAGGCCACTGGAGAAAAGTTATTTTCTCCTTTTTTCATGAATGTTTGAAAAAGCTGCATCGGGATATACTCTCGTATTGCCTCGGCTAGACCAATAGTTCGTTGTGGAACCAAGACATAATCAATATAAGTATTTAGATAGGTATTTATTTCTTCATCTGTCTTATACGCCTCAATAAAGGGAACAAATGAAAGCTTGACTCTTTTCGCCACATCAGGAGATAATGACGAGTATAAAAGCGGATCTAGGTTATACCAATTTACATATTCCCTATCAATTAAGTTAAGGAGCACTATATCCTTATTTTGATCAATGTCAGTTGACGATGAATAGGTTGTATTGAGAATCTCTGTATTATGCCAATTATTCTTGTCGTATATGACTTTTACCGGATAGTTGTCTAGATAAACAAAATCTATATCTTTGACACCAATACGATAAGTGGGATATATTGGTATCCCGAATGACAAGACAAAGTACGAAAAAACGAACCAAATAATAAAAAAAGAGCCTGCTATTCTCATCGCGTGAGATATACCGTTGATCAATTTATAGCATCCGAATGCCATAATCATAGCAATAAACGGCGTGAGGGGCATGGTATAGCGAATATTCTTATTTGAAATGAAGGTAAAAATCGTGTAATTCAAAACTATTGTGCCTAATATAATCCATTTTTGCTT
>JBBQLR010000030.1:0-9348 GCA_038328135.1 Patescibacteria group bacterium
ATTACAAACATCATCCCAATAACCAATGAAAATAATATACTCAAAAAACCGCGATTGGGAAGCTGAGGAATCACAACTTGCGCCTTATATTGCCCATTGTAGGGAAGTGATTCGTTCACGAGACTTTGAGTCTCTGGAGGCATCATTATGTCTCCCATCAGACAACCAAACACTCACACAAGTGCTTGGGATGGTTAAAAAGAAGAATACGGCCACGTTGAAATATGTGATAGTGGTTGGGATTGGAGGGTCAAACCTCGGGACAAAATCAATATATGATGCGCTCTCCGGCTCGATTGATCAGCTTACCCCAGACAGATTTCCGAAAATGTTTTTTTTGGATACAATCGATCCAAAAGTGAATATGGCTTTTTTGAATTATGCAAAAAATAATTTTAAAACTGAGGATGAATTTATAATCTCCATCATTAGCAAATCAGGAGGAACGACAGAGCCACTCGTGAACGCTGAGATACTACTTGCTGATTTCGCGACTCATTTTCCGAAATGGAAAGATAGATGTGTAATCATCACCGACTCCAACTCAAAATTGGAGCAAGAAGGGAAGAGACTCGGCATCGATGTCTTAAGCATCCCTAAAAAAGTAGGCGGGAGATATTCTGTTTTTTCAGCTGTAGGATTATTTCCGCTTGCTATGGCACAGATAGATATTAAATCTCTCCTCAAAGGTGCGGAAGAGATGAGAGATCAATGTATGACGGATTCCCCTGAAAATTATGCACGCTTCTCAAGTATTTTCCAATACCTCAATTGGAAGGCGGGGAAAAATATTCATAACAGCTTTTTTTTCCATCCAGAACTTGAGTCAATGGGCAAGTGGTATCGTCAGCTCATGGGGGAAAGCTTAGGGAAAGAGCAAATGGGAATTACGCCAATAGTTTCAGTTGGTTCGGTTGATCATCATTCCATGGTTCAACTGTATTGGGGTGGACCGAAAGACAAAACAACAGAACTGGTGTATTCGCTCAAGCCTCAAGAATATACGGTTCCCGAAAAGCCTCTTTTTGCCGCTCTTAGTACAACAGAGGGGAGACAGGTTTCTGATATCATGCAAGCTATCCAAAAAGGTACAGCAATAGCGTATGAAAAACAAAAAGAGCCGTATTTTGAAGTGGTTTTCGACGAAATCAACGAATATGAATTGGGGCAATATCTCCAATATAAAATGGTTGAAATGGTGTATTTAGCCAATCTTATGGGTATAAATGCATTTGACCAGCCACAGGTTGAACTCTATAAAATAGAAACGAAGAAGATTCTTGCAGAAAAATAACTTATAATGCAACTATCATGAGGTCGATAACTAAAACCATAAGTGTGTTTGCTCGAGCAATGCGGGTTAACCAATGGATAAAAAACCTCTTGGTATTTACCGCAGTCATTTTTTCCGGGAAACTCTTTGATTTGTGGATAGTCGGTCAAGCATTAATCGCATTTGGTATATTTTGCCTTCTTTCCTCTACCTCTTATTTGCTGAACGACATAATTGATTATCCATACGATAGGAAACATCCAGTCAAACGGTATCGTCCTATAGCTTCAGGAGAGATTAGCATGCAACAAGCAACATTTGTTGTGTTTATTTTGACCGTTCTGTCTCTTTTGCTTTCACTCCTTTTTTCCGTTAACTTTTTCTTTCTTGCACTTCTTTTTATTCTGCTTCATTTTTTTTATTCACTGTATCTTAAAAAATTTCCAACGATTGACATCTTCACTATTTCCCTCTCTTTCTTATTGAGGGCATTTGGTGGAGAGGTAGTAACGGGATACCATATCCCGGTTTGGCTTCTTCTCACAATTTTCTTCATATCGCTTTTTATGGCCACAGTAAAACGGCACGCAGAACTTATCACTCATGGACGTGAAACACGCGAAAGCTTGTATAGGTATCAAGAACATTTTCTAGAATTTCTCACGACCACCTTTGCAGCAGGAACCATAATTGCGTATGCAACTTACACGTATGTAGAAAAAATACCACAGGTCAATACGATATTTACTCCCATCATGAGCCGCTATTTACCTGGATTTGAGGCAAGAAAGTGGATGATGGTAACAATCCCATTGGTTGTATATGGTATATCACGCTATGCACAGCTGCTGTATGAAAAAGTAGAAGGAGAGCGTCCTGAAAAGATAATAACCAAAGACATGCCGCTTGTTTCGACTATTGTTTTATGGGTTTTTATCATCATCCTTCTCATGTACGTGCTATAGCCCTTGACTTCTGAGGCTCCATTCATTTAGAATGATGATATGAAAAAAACATTGAATGCTCTAACTACCTTGGGATTTTTGGCAATTGTAAATACCGCGATGGCAGTAGCGCCAAGTGTTGACCCAGGTTTTACCATTCCTTCAATGGCAGATGTGATAGGCTTTCTTATTAAATTCCTCTTCTTCTTTGCTGGTCTTGGTGCTCTTCTTTATTTATTACTGGGAGCATTTGCATGGGTAACTTCTTCCGGAGATAAAGAAAATGTGAAAAAAGCACAGGACAAAATTCAAGCGGCGGTAGTTGGACTCGTCATTATCGTAGTGGTGTTGGTCATTTTGGCAACAATGGAACAAGTAGTATTAAAGGGATCGTTTTGTGTCGGGCTTACATGCCAAATCAAAATACCAGCATTGCTAAATCCTTAATAGGGTAAAGAGCCATCTATGATGAATCTATTTTTCTCCACGGTATATGCAGCTGGTCCTGGAGTGGCAGACTGGGAAGCCTCCGGATGTATGGTTGACGGGGTCCCAACATTGAAGTGTTTTGAGGTAGTTTTCGGTAACTTACTTTTTGATGCATCTGCACTTATCGTCGTGGTTCTCTTTATCATGTTCGTAAATGGCGGGTTTCACTATCTCACATCTCTAGGTAATCCAGAAAAACTTAAAAAAGCGCAGGGTACCATTCAATACGCACTTATCGGGCTTGTTATTTTCTTGGCTTCATTTCTTATCCTCAACATTATAGACGTACTTTTCTTGGGGGGGCAGGGAAACATCTTCAAGTTCAAAATAGGAGATTAAGTCTACTTACTGTTCTGTTGGATCACTTTATTTGTCTCAACCTCTTCTATGGGAGATACGAGGTCTTTTTGTTGAAAAAATAAAGTGAATGCTATATAGCACAGAATTCCAAAACCAATTCCGAGAATAATAATACCAATCCTTTTCATACATTTGTCATTTCCTTTATGAGATATTGCGGTCTCTTTTGGATTTCAATGTATATTCTGCTGATATATTCACCGATGATACCTATTGTAAGGAGCTGAACTCCGCCAACAAACATGATACCTACAAAAAGTGCGGTCCATCCCGTTACCCAACCAGCGGGATAGAAATATTTTCCTATAATGGCATATATGATTCCAAGAAATCCAATTCCAGCGGAAAAAATCCCCATGAAGGATGCTATTCGGAGTGGTTTGGTTGAAAAAGAAATAATTCCCTCAAGCGCAAAATTAATCATCTTTGACATGGTATAGTGAGTTTCCCCCGCAAGTCGTTTCTCTCTCTTAAAATAAACATATTCAGCAGGATATCCTCCCCAAGCGACAAGCCCTCTCAAAAAACGAGATTGTTCCGGAAGATTGTTGAGAAATAAAACAATTTCCTTATCAAGTAATCTAAAATCGCCCACTTCATCTGGAATCGGTGTTTCCGATAGAAAATTTATCAGACGATAGAAATATGAAGCTGTTTGTTTCTTAAAAAACGAGTCTACTTCTCGTGTCTTTCTTCTTGCATACACAACTTTTGCTCCTTTTTTCCATTTTTCGATCATCTCATGGATTATTTCTGGAGGATCTTGGAGGTCTGCGTCAATCGTGATAACACAATCCCCTTTTGCAAACCGGTATCCACACGTAAGAGCCATCTGGTGGCCGAAGTTCCGATAAAAATGAACTAACTTTATTTTTGTATTTTTTTCAGCATGTTTTTTTATCTCATTGCATGTTCCATCCGTTGATCCATCGCTCACAAAAATAATCTCATAGTCATATTTCTGTATGACGGACATCAATCGATCAAGGAGGGGAGTGATGTTTTTTTCTTCATTAAAAACCGGAACGATAATCGAAAGAAGGAATTTTTCCATGGATAGATTAGCTAAATGCTTAAAGCTAAAAGCTCAAAGCTAAACTGGTTACGGGGCCAGGAGTCGAACCATGGTCTAGGAGATTATGAGCCTCCTGTGCAACCGTACACTACCCCGTATAGTCAAACAGTATAAGTATATCAAGAATTATTGAAAAAATAGCCGCATCCACTGGCGGAGGGGGTATTCCGTAGGCCGTACAAAGGGAGTTGGAAAAGGAGAGGGAGAAGGAATAATAATTATGATTTCATTTTGTCTCAGAAGGTTTTGCTTGTTGCGTAAACTTTTTTCCACCTCAAAGGGAGAGGATCCCGCCTGTTTTTGCACCTTCATTTCTTTATTTTCCAGCAGTGACTTTTCAAAGTTATCCTTCGTTTGGTCATAAAAGGAGAGATTTCGTTGGTAGTCCGCTGTGTTACGGATAAGAGAGATAACAAGAAAGAGGAGGACAATAATAAACACCACTTTTCTCATAGCGAGTTACTGTATTTTTTGTAAAGCGCCAAGGATACGTGAAGACTCCGCCTTATTCTTCAGCTCCTTCATGCAAATCCCGATGATTGCTTTAGGATTTTTTGCAATCGCCTCTTTATTTGCGTCGGCAAGGGTCTGTACTGCTTTTTGGAGCTCTTCATCACTTATCTCAGGGGGAAGATACCCATTCACGATATCAAGCTGTTTTTGTGATTCTTCCGTTAAATCCACCCGGCCGCCCTTAGTAAATGATTCGATCGATTCTAATAATTCTTTCTTCGTTTTCTTTAAAACTGAGAGGACCTCTTCCTCATTGAGAGGGGCTTTTTTCTCTATCTCTTTATTTTTTATTTGTGCGATAATACCTCTAATGGTCTGCAGTTTTAGAGTATCTTTGGATTTGAGTGCGGTTATTTGTTCGGCTTGCAATTGTGTGTATAGCATAGAATAATTATACTCTATGAAAAAAAAGGATTCGACACCGGACATGATGAGTTTGTTCAAAAGCTTTAAGTCTGATGTGCTGGATAAAAAGAGAAGCCACGCACAGATGGTGAAAGAAGTTTATATGATGAAATTTAAGATTCGCCCACTTCAGGGAGATGTCTCAAAGCTCAATTTCTCAAACGCTACATTTGTTGAGACTATCTGGCAGCTTGGCAAGATGGACGACTTTATTGAAAAGCATCTGAACAAAATTGATAAAAAACAGGAACATGCCTTTTTCCACTATTTTGAGGGAATGTACAAACAGCTTCAGAATACGTTAAATAGCCTTCATTTCAGTACCCAAAAAGATGAGGCATTCGCAAAACAGGATTTCATAGAAATGGAAATTTATAAAGAAAGAAAAAATAAGAAGCTGAGAAACTAATTCTCCCCATCAAAATGGTATGAAAAAATTTCCCGTCATAATCGATCTTGAAACAAAACATACCTTCCGTGAGTTTAGTGAACACGAGAAGCTTGGTATATCTGTGATGGCGCTCTATGACTATGGGACGAAAACGGGAATGGTATTTGAAGAAAAGGAGCTCGGCAAGTCTTTTCCTTTACTTGAGAATGCTTCTTATGTAATAGGATATAACAGCAATGGGTTTGATCTTCCCGTTTTGCAAGCCTATTACCCAGGCGATATCTTGTCTTTTTCGACATTTGACCTTCTGGAGGATATACGATTAAAAATAGGGAGGCGTCTTGCCTTAAATGACATGGCTGCGGCTACCTTGGGAAAGAAAAAAACAGGGCACGGGTTGATGGCGATAGACTATTATAAGGAAGGGAAGATAGAAGAGCTAAAAAAATATTGTCTAGATGACGTACTCATCACAAAAGAACTGTTTGAATATGGAGTGAAGTATGGAGAGGTACATTATATAAACGAGGTGGGCCGGAACATTATACGGGTTGACTGGAAACAGTATATGGAAGGCAATGGAAACGCCCAAACAGAGCTTACGTTGCCATTTTGACCCGAAGTAATTCTTCATACATGTATTTGTTGATACTTAATTCAAGGTTTGATAGTATTTAGTATGGGGTATTTTGGAAAGCTTGATCTTCAAAAAAAAGCCGTTGAAATGAGAAGGAATGGTAGTTCCATTCGGGAGATAGAAAAAGAACTTAGAGTAGCTCGGTCATCGGCATCTTCATGGGTTAAAAACGTAGCACTCACTAAAGAACAAATAGACTATTTATATAGAAGTAAAAAAAATGGGGGATTGAAAGGATCTTATATTGCGTCACAAAATAAAATAAAAGAAAGAATAGTGCGCACAAAGGAGATAGAGAAAAATGCAAAACAAGACATAGGAAATTTATCTAACAGGGACAGATTTATTTTAGGAGTCGCCCTCTATTTTGGTGAAGGGTCAAAAACTTCCCACAACGTATCCTTTACCAACTCAGATCCAAAAGCTGTATTATTTATGAAAAATTGGCTTATTGAGTATTGTGGGATTAACGCCGCAACCATTATTTGTAATTTGTACATCCATGACAATCTAGATGAGAAGAGCGCAAAGGACTATTGGGCTTCATTATTAAGTATACCTTTGAAGCAATTTAGAAAGACATATATTGTAAAAAATAATGAAAATAGATTGAGAAAGACCAAGCACAATAATGGGATTTGTAGAGTCACAGTAAGCAGAGTAGATACTCTGCGTCGTATTCTTGGTTGGATTAAGGGTGCTTTTTATGTATAATAGGTTGTTCTTTTTAAAGTCTGTTTTCCCCTGTAGCTCAACGGTAGAGCAGGTCGCTGTCAATTGGCAGCTTTTCCGAGAAATCGGGATTGAAAAATCGTGAGAATTGTCGGGAACCCTAAGGATATATTTCTACGGCAACCCGCAGCCAAAGCCCGCCTTTTTAGGTGTGGAAGGTTCAGAGACTAAGCGCGCGATCCCGCACTCTATAATTAGAACGGGAATGATATAGTCCACCCCTTTTCGAAAGATTAGGATACTGTGTAACGACAAGGTTCCAAGTTCAAATCTTGGCGGGGGAGCAGCAAAATTAGCTTCAATTTTATACTCCCAATTGGATACTCGAACTTGACTCTATTAAACAATAAAGCTAAAATTACATTTTAGTAGTTACTGTATAAATATAATGGACAATGAACCAGCAGAAATTAAAAAAATTGCAGATCAAGAAGCATTTAATAAAGTTAAGGGTAGAGTTGAGGCCTGTAAAAAAATTAAACTAGCTCTCGAAAGAAAAGTTGGACAAGCAAGACCGCCAATGGAAGCGACACTTGATCAGTTAGAAGCGGAGAGCGAGCAAGGAGAAGCGGGAAGACTAAAAGGGAACCAAGAAGTAATGTTTGATGTGAGAGGTTATCAGGAAGCATGAACGAATGTGACATATGTTTCGCCAACTGGGGAAACAGTATCAGAACAACTAGTGTCTTTTGTAAAAGCCGACCAAAAAGGAGAGCCTCAATTGTATAAAAACCCGGATGGTTTCGGACATCTTAATGCTGATCTTTATGACTCAAAAAGAGTAAGTGGAAAGCACGCTATGGGATTAGACTACAATATGTCTAAGATTCCTAGGGTTGATGGGAAAGGCAACTTTACCGGGATAGTCACTATTCAAAGTGGTAAATAATAAGCTTATTTATCAATCGACTCATAGAGTATTTGTTAGTTGTGTGTCCTGTTTACAACTCAAAATACGTTTTAATTGCCTCAGCTTGGGGGAGCAGTCTAGTCTCAAAAAAGTAGATTTTGATATACTGACTTCATGGAAAGAATAAACTTAAATTTTCGTGAAAAAACAGAAACAGATAATGACTGGGTTGAGTCAATTGTTTCAAAGTTGTGGGGGTCAAAGAAAATTCTTAGTAAAGATAAAATATACGAGGTGGTCACATTGCCCGGTTTTATTACAGAACAAAACAATCAATCCGTTGGGTTTATATTATATGCAATAGAAGGAAATGAGTGCGAAATAGTTGCTGTATATAGTGCAATTGAAAGACGAGGGATAGGGACAAAATTAATCAGACTTGTAAAAGAAATAGTAAAGAAGAATAACTGCAAAAGGATTTGGTTACAGACAACAAACGACAACACTCAAGCACTGCGATTTTATCAGAAAAGAGAATTTATAATTGCTGCCATAAGACCAAACGCCATAGAAGCGCAAAGAAAAATAAAACACATCCCTCTTGTCGGAAATGACGGTATACCTATTCGAGATGAAATAGAGTTGGAGCTACTAGTATAAAAAACAAGTTCTAATTGCTTCAGCTTGGGGGAGCAAATATTTTTTAGACTTTCATGATAATATAAACATATTTATATTTATTAATGACGCCTCTTGTATATATAAATATAAAATCTACACTTAAGGCGTGAAAAAAAGCGTAACTCAACAACATAATCTCGGCTGCGGATTAGCTTGTGTAGCATTTATCCTCGATATTAATTATCAATCTTTAGCAAATCGTATAATTGATACGAAGGTAGAGAAATGTGGTTTTTACTGCAAAGAATTAGTCACTATACTAAAAAAATACAACCAAAACTATATATATAGATATATAAAAATTAAGTTCAAAAAAATTATTTATAAAAACAATGTGATTGTTTATATTAAAAAATCTACAAGATATCCTAAAGGTCATTATCTAACTAGATATAACAACCTTTGGATGGACCCGTGGATAAATTTTTCAGAAAATAAAGATATCAAAGAAGCAAAATCAGGATTTAGGAAAAGACTTCCGGGAAAACCAATCTATATAGTAATTTCTGAATAAAAAATTCTAATTGTTCCAGCTTGGAGGAGCAGCTGACTTTGGAGCCTAAATAGGCACCATCTTTATGGCAAAATTGGACTATAGAACACAAGTATCTGGAAATTGTTATTTGTGGTCAAAAACGGGGGAAGATTGATTGAGAAGACATGGATAATTGAATATTAAATTGGAAAACCATTCGATGTTATTGGTAAAATCCTATTTCCTTTTAGGGTTTTTATAATTGTTACGAGTTCATGGTTCTGCATCAGGAGAAGTATTTAGAAGCAAGAAGCAACTATAAAACAATAGTTCTTTTAAATTATAGGCGATACAAAATATGTCTAAATTGCCTTGGCTTTGTAGGAGCCTGCTTCTTAAACCACAAAGGTATAGACTGTTTTTGATAACGGACAACACTAGTTATTGTGCTTAAGAATAAAATTTGGTATCCTGATCAAATGAATGAAATACGCCAACCGTCTCAAAAACCAATTACACAAGA